>JAYUAG010000159.1:0-2210 GCA_043741475.1 Thermoflexaceae bacterium
TCCCGTCGCGGTTCACAATCAGTTCCTCGACCTCGTCCGCGCGGTTGCCATCATCCGTGTCCTCGCGTGGCACACGTATGGCTGGCCCTGGCTCTCCTATCTCGTCGCCTCGATGCCGGCGATGTTCTTTGTAGCCGGCGCCCTGATGGCGCAGTCACTTGGCCGAGGATCGTCCTATCGCGTGCTTATGGGACGATTCCGCCGGCTCCTGATACCGCTGTGGGCCTTCAGCCTGGTCGCGGTCAGCGTGATGGTGCTTCACGCCAACTTCGGCCGGGCCGAACTTGGCCAGCCCATGCGCTGGAGCCAGGTACCCTGGTGGATTTTCCCCGTGTGGGACCCACAGGGGTCCGATTGGGGGGTGACGTTCTGGGCCGTGCTGTGGTACATGCGCTGCCTCACGTGGCTGTTGCTCCTCAGCCCGATCCTGCTCTGGCTCTTTAATCGACTATCCATCGTGGTCATTGGATTGCCGCTGGGGCTCTTGGCGTTCTTCGAGTTGCGTTCCCGCTCCGGGCATCCGGTTCCCTGGCAGTTCGAAGACGCTGCGCTCTTCAGCATCTTCTGGTTGCTGGGCTTCGCTTACCAGGCGGGCCTGATTGGGACGATATCTACGCGCACTCGAGCGCTGGCGACGGCCGCCTTCGCCGGCGCGGCGGCAGCCTGGGTGCTCACCCAGGACGTGCCCAACCTGATCGTGAACGCCTCCTACATCGCGCACCTGTTCGTGGGCCTCGCCTGGCTCTTTGGCGCGCTCACGTTCGAACGGCCGATCGGAGCCTTCGCCTCTCGTCAGGGGCCACGCCGCTTCGTCGCCTGGGTCAACGACCGGATATTCACGATCTATCTCTGGCATGCCGTGGGACTGTTCGCGATGTACGAGATCCTCTGGGTCGGTGATCGGCCACGATGGCTCCGGGACGTGGCGGCGTTCCCGATCGTGGTCGTGGTCACCTTCGTCTGCATGCTTGCCTTCGGCTGGATCGAGGACCTGGCGGCCCGCCGTGAGATGCACCTGGCGCCGCGCGCCGGCCCTCCGGCCGCGGCGGCGGCTGGACCGCGGAGGTGGCGTGTAGCTGCCCTGATGCCGGCGGTGGCTGCGCTCGGCATCGTCGCATTGGTGGGGGCGTTGCTCGCCGACCGTTTTTCGCCGCCGGGATCTTTGAGCAGCGCGGCCGCAGCTGTGCCACCATCCGGCGCCGGCATCGCCATCCGCGCCGCGCGGGCGAAGATATTACCCGCAGCCCCGCCCGTCGTGTTTCCGGCCGCCGAAGCTGGCGGCGCGGCGCCCGTGACGGTCGCCGAGCTGCAGACGCTCCTCGATTCCTGGCGGACAGCAAACGGACTTGGGGGCAGCGTCCTCGCCATCAGGCGGGCCGGCGATTCCGCCTGGGTCGGCGCATCGGGGAACGATGACGCCACCGGGTTGCCTATCACGCGCGATCGTGTCTACCCCATTGCGAGCGTCACCAAGACGTTCACGGTCGCCGTTGTGTTGCAACTCGTCGAGGAGCGCAAGGTCGGCCTCGACGAGCGCGTATCGCGCTACGTCCCCGGCATCGCGCATAGCGGCGAGTACACGGTCCGGCAGTTGATCCAGCACACCAGCGGGCTGGAGGCCACGGATGGCGCCGCGCCCGCTGATGCGCTGCTCAGCGCGGGCCGCACGCCACTCGCGTTCAGGCCGGGCAGCCAGTTCCTCTACTCGAGCCCGGGGTACTACATGCTCGCCCTGATCATCGAAGCGGCGACAGGAGTGAGCTACACGACGGCTCTTCACGAGCGCCTCCTCGGGCCACTCGGCCTCAACGGCACGCTTATGGATGAGGAACTGGCGCCGCTTGACGAATCCACACACCCTATTAGCAACCCGGCGCTGCGATCGGGCTCCGGCGTCGTCCGCGCGTCTCCAGGTGGAGACACCCTCCTGAGAGGCTTCGAGTACCACGGTATCCTGTGGTCGTCCGCGGGGCTCCATTCCACTGTCGCTGACCTCGCCGCCTGGGCAATTGCCCTCTGGGATTCGACCGCCGTTGTAAGCGACGCCACGCGCACGCAAATGACAACGTTCCTCGGGGTCGAGTTCCAGTATGCAGGCCTGGGAACCTACCCCTTCTGCCCCTGCTGGATGGCGGACGGCCGGCTCCAGGCCGAACGCTGGGGGCACTACGGCCGCTCCGGCGTGCTTGAATACGACCCCCGCGACCGCG
>JAYUAG010000160.1:0-5325 GCA_043741475.1 Thermoflexaceae bacterium
GCGGCGGAGATGGCCCCGAGGATGGCGATAGGGACGAGCAACCCACCGATACTGGAGCGGAAACGGGAGGCGCGTCGGCGAGTACCGCGTTCCGAGTCGCGAGTTCCGAGTGGGCGATCCTGGCTCATGAGGCTGGTTCCTTTGGCGCAGGTCAGGACGCTCGCGGGCGCGCTGTCCAGATGGGCCGGATCCTACCGGAAGCCCGTTTCAGGCGCGAACAAGGACTGGAGGAGGGAGTCACCGGCGGCACAAGGCGGAGGCGCCCAGCGAGAAGGCAAGTGCGGCCGTGGCAACCCAGAGCAAAGCGGCTGCGAGCAAGGGCGGCGCCGACCCTTCGTCGAGACCCGTGCCTGTGGCGGGCGGGCCGGGAGCGGGAGCGACCCCCAGCCCGCTGAACCGAGGCCGCTCGGTGCAGACCTCAGGCGAATACTCACCGTGAACACCTTCCTCGCGAGCTCGAATTCGATAGCAATGCTGGTCC
Organism: Thermoflexaceae bacterium; assembly: GCA_043741475.1. Classification (GTDB taxonomy): domain Bacteria; phylum Chloroflexota; class Dehalococcoidia; order Tepidiformales; family Tepidiformaceae; genus JAGQHB01. Next base: position 482 of record JAYUAG010000160.1, read on the forward strand.
AACAAATCCACGCGGTGTTCGAGGCGGTAGCCGCCCGTGGCGCTGGCCGTGGCTTCATCCAGGGGCAGGTACGGGCCCGCCAGCCCGCGCCGGTACTCAACCTCGAAGGATCCTCGAAACCCGGCAGCGGCAGGCCACGTGAGAACTGCTGTATGCACCTGCCGATCCGGAGGAAGGGGGATGCGGTTTTCGTCCAGCAGGACAGACGTCGGGCGCACAGCGACCTCGACCGCGACTGGGGGGCTGGTCGCGCGGATTGGCGGCGGAGCGCCCGCAGACAGCGCCGGCTCGGCGGCGGAGATGGCCCCGAGAATCGCGATAGGCACGAGCGGACCGCCGATACTGGAGCGGAAACGGGAGGCGCGTGGGCGCGTACCGCGTTCCGAGCCGCGACTTCCGAGTGGGCGATCCTGGCTCATGAGGCTGGTTCCTTTTGCGTCAGATCAGGACGGCCCACGGGCACGCGGTCCAGATGGCCGGATCCTACGGGACGCCCGTTTCAGGCGCGAACGAACCGCAGAGTCGCTCGCTGACCGCCCGCCGCGATCTGCTAGAATCGTTCCATGAGCAGGCCCTACCGTGTCCTGACCCTCGAAGAGGCGCGCGCGCGACCTCCTCTGACCGAGGCTGAGGCCGAGGCCAACCGGCTTCGCGTAGCGGCGATTCTGGCGGACGCCGCCCGCAATCGTGAGGAGTTCCTTGCGAGCGGGGGCAAACTGATGACCGAAGAGGAATGGCAGGAGTTCTGGGATGGATTGGATGCGGGCTATCTCGACGACGATCCTGCCCGCCCACCGAAGTGAGTCTGCCAGTGCTGGACGCGTCCGTGCCTTCGCGGGGGCTGATCCCGACTCAACGCATGCTTGCGGCAGAACGGCTGCTTGCGGCGCACTCGGGATTCCGGGCGCCGCTCGTGCTCAGGCAGGAGGTCTACAATGCGGTTTTCACGGTTGAACGTCGCGGGCTGATTCCTCCAGCGGTTGCGGAACGGGCGATTCGGGAGTTCGAAGACCTCTCGATCGAGTATTCGGACCATCCCTCCTGGGTGCCGCGCGCCCGCGAGATCGCGCTGCGGTTCCGGCAGCCCTCGATCTTCGATGCGATTTACCTCGTCTGCGCCGAGGACCTTGGGAGCGAGCTCTGGACCTGCGACCGGCGCTTCGTCGCCTCCAGGTCCGGCGCCCACCGCTCGACCAACACATCGCGCGCCATCCCACACAACCTTCTCCCGCCTCATCCATCCTCCCCCGCCAAACCCCTCGTGCAAAACAATGCCGCCCACCCGTTCAGTAACCGTTTCCGCCGCGTTTCCCCGAGGCGGTCTACACTGGAACCACTATGCCCAAGCTCGGTTTCATCACCCGCCTCCTTGGCGATTCCAACGATAAAGAACTCAAGCGCCTCTTCCGCATCGTCGACGACATAAACGCGTTCGACGCCGGCGTCGCCGCGCTTGGCGACGAACAACTCACGGCCAAGACCGCCGAGTTTCGCCAGCGTTTCGCGGACGGCGAAACGCTCGACGACCTCCTTCCCGAAGCGTTCGCCGTGGCGCGCGGAACCGCCTGGCGGCAGGTGCACGAAAAGCCCTACGACGTCCAGATGCTCGGCGGCATCGTCCTCCACGAAGGCAAGATCGCGGAGATGCGCACAGGCGAGGGCAAGACCCTGACCGCGATCGCGCCCGTCTACCTGAACGCGGTCACCGGTCGCGGCGTGCACCTCGTGACCGTGAACGACTACCTCGCCCGCCGCGACGCCGCCTGGTACGGGCCGGTCTACGCCGCCCTCGGGCTCTCGGTGGGCATCATCCAGAACCAGCTCGTCAGCTATCGCTACGAACCCGGCTACCGCCCCACGGACGAAGATGCCACGGGCGGCCTTGAAGACCTTCGCCCCTGCGAACGGCGCGACTCCTACGCCTGCGACATCACCTACGGCACGAACAACGAGTTCGGCTTCGACTATCTGCGCGACAACATGGTGCGCGAGCTGCCGGACAAGGTGCAGCGTGATCTCTACTTCGCGATCGTCGACGAGGTCGACAACATCCTCATCGACGAGGCCCGCACGCCGCTCATCATCAGCGGCGCGGCGGAAGAGGCGAGCGGCACCTACACGGCCTTCGCCCGCGCCGCGCGCACCTTGCGTGAGGACCAAGACTACATCGTCGACCACAAGTCCAAGCACGTCGCCCTGACGGAGGGCGGCATCGAGCGGCTCGAACGGACGCTCGGCATCCCCAACCTGTTCGGCGGCGAATCGCGCCTCGCCCGCCACCTGGAGGCGTCACTCGACGCGGAAGTGTTGAAGAAGATCGACCGCGACTATGTCGTCAAAGATGGTGAGATCATCATCGTCGACGAGTTCACCGGGCGGCTCATGCCCGGGCGCCGCTGGAGCCACGGTATCCACCAGGCGGTCGAGGCCAAGGAAGGCCTCTCCATCCAGCGCGAGTCCGTCACGTACGCCACCATCACCTTCCAGAACCTCTTCCGCATCTACGAAAAGCTTGCGGGCATGACCGGTACGGCCGAGACGGAGGCGGAGGAGTTCGCCAAGATCTACGAGCTCGACGTGGTCGTCGTCCCGACCAACCAGCCGATGGTCCGCACCGACAGCTCCGACGTCATCTACATCAACGAGAAAGCCAAGTTCAACGCGGTCGTCAAAGAGATCGAGGACATGCACGCAGCCGGCCGCCCCGTACTCGTGGGCACCACCTCGATCGAGAAGTCCGAGTACCTGGCCGAACTCCTCACCCGCAAGGGCATCACTCACAACGTCCTCAACGCGAAGCAGCACGAACGCGAGGCCCACATCATCGCCGAGGCTGGGGCCACGGCCGCCGTCACGATCGCGACGAACATGGCCGGCCGCGGGACCGACATCAAGCTCGGGTCCGGCGTCGCCGGAAACGGCGGGCTCCACGTCATCGGCACCGAGCGTCACGAGTCGCGCCGCATCGATAACCAGCTCCGCGGCCGCGCGGGCCGCCAGGGGGACCCTGGCTCCAGCCGTTTCTTCGTCTCCTTCGGGGACGACATCATGAAGCGCTTCGCCCCAGACTGGGTGCCCGGCATGATGCAGAAGCTCGGCATGACCGAGGATCTCCCCCTCGAATCGCGCATGGTCGCGCGCGCGATCGAACAGGCCCAGACCAAAGTCGAGGGCTACAACTTCGATATTCGCAAGCGCCTCGTCGAATTCGACGACGTGATCAATGAGCACCGCCGCGTGATTTACGGCGAACGCGGGAGAATCCTTGCCGGCGTGGACACGCGCGAAAACATCCTCGACATGGTGGAAGACGAGATCGAGAAGATCTGCGAGCCGGCCCTGGGCGGGAACACTGAGGCGCTCGACCTCGTCCTCACGGAACTGCGCGAAGTACTCCCCGCAGAGGACGTGCCCGCGCCTGACGACGCCCGCGAACTTGGCGAGGAGTTCTCCGACGACATGCTCGCGGCGGCAGAAGAGCGCTACGAATCGTTCGAACAGCTCGTGGGCGAAGAAAACATGCGCCGCGTCGAACACTGGCTCCTGCTCGAGTCAATCGACTTCCACTGGCGCGAGCACCTCACCGCTATCGACGACCTCCGCCAGAGCATCGGCCTCCAGGCCTATGCCCAGGTCGACCCGCTGGTGGCCTTCAAACGCGAAGGCTACGACATGTACACGCAGCTACAGGAGAACATCCGTAAGCAGGTGGCGCGGACGGTCTTCAAAGTGAAGGTGGAGCAGCAGAGTGCGCCGCCGGCCCCGGCCGCACCGGCGCCAGCAACGCGATCAGGAGAGGACGGGCCGCTCGCGGCATTCCAGCCCTCCAGCGATGGCAACGGTGGAGGGCCAAGGGCCGCTGCCGCGCCGGTGCTCAGCCGATCCTCGGCGCCTTCGGTGGCCCAGTTGCGGACGAACCGCGGCGAAGGAGATGCGCCGAAGCGCACCACCGCGGTCGTCGGGTCGGGCCCCAAGCTCGGGCGGAACGCCGCCTGCCACTGTGGCAGCGGCAAGAAGTTCAAGAAGTGCCACGGCGCGCTCGAGTAATGGCGTGATACGCGCCGAGCGCGTCGCCTTCGCCGCGCGCATGGCGCCCGTTGTTCAACGCGCGCACCAATTCTCGGGCTGGGACTTCGGCGGCATCGACGTCAGCCACCCGGATGGCCGCGAGCCCTGGGGGTACGAGACGCTCGCGCAAGCCCTGGTCGCCTCAGCGTCTCGCGTCCTCGACCTGGGCACGGGTGGCGGCGAAGTGTTCTCACGGATCCTGGAAGGCGCCAGGGCGGCGGCCGTCGCATCGGAAGAGTGGCACGTGAACGCCCCGCTTGCCGCCGAACGGCTGCGCCCATGGAACGTCAAAGTTGTGCACGCTTCCAGCCTCGTGTCTCCCTTTCGCTCCGGCGCCTTCGACCTCGTCCTCAGCCGCCATGAGGCGGTCGACCCGTCTGAAGTCGACCGTATCCTCGCGCCTGGTGGCACGTTCCTCACCCAGCAGGTGGTCCCGGACGATCTCCCCGAACTCCGGGCCTACTTCCCGCGCAAGACGATTCATCCCGCACACGATGTGGAGTACCCCGCCGCCTTCAAAGAGCTGGGCTACGCCGTCCGATACGAGCGGGCAGGGTTCCCCGCGTTCTATCGCAAGCTGGAGGATCTCGTCTTCCTGCTGCTGGTCACGCCCTGGGATATCGCCGACCTCGACCTGGAAGCGGACGCGGCTGCGTTACTCGCGGTAGAGCGCGACCTCAGTACCCCGCTCGGGATCGAGCTCACGGAAGGGCGCTATTTGTTGGAGGCACGGAAACCGCGGTGATCGTGCCGGTCAGGCGTTCGCGGTGCGGTCC
>JAYUAG010000161.1:0-2205 GCA_043741475.1 Thermoflexaceae bacterium
CGCCGAGCACGGCCCGAACGCTCACCCGGTGGTCTCCCCGCCGGTCGAACTTCGCCTGCAGCGTCGCCCCGTAGACACGCGCCTGTGTAGCCGGGTCAACGTCTACCCCCGGTTGTTCCAGGGCCGCCGCCTGCGTGGCCAACTTGTCGTCGATGATCAGCTCGAACCGCGTCACCACGCCGCTCGCCGATGCGCGCGCGACAAACGATATTGTCTCGCCGGCGTTCACACGGTCGCCATCTACAGGCGACGCGATCGCGACCTGGTACACGACCGGACGCGCCTGGCCGGGTCCCTCGGTGTTCCCGCTGTCACTGAAGCTTCGCACGATGAAAAAGATCGCCGTCGCGCCGATCAGCGCCGCGAGCGTTAGCAGCACGTAAAAGATCGGCTGGCGTGCCGGGGAAGCGTCGTAGTACTCGCGGTAGACCTCGTCCGCCCCCTCGCCGATGAAGATCTCGTCTCCGTCGTCGAAGTCGTCACCACCGTCGTAGTCATCGGCATCGATGGGAGGGAGCGGGGCGCGCCGCCGCGCAAACGGGTTGGCAAGACGGGGCGAGGGTCGCGGCGGCGTATCCAGTCCGATGACGGGCTCGTCGTCCGGATACGGCGATTGATCGTTCATGTAGGGTTACGTTCGGCCACCGCTTCGATTATCCGGGCCGCGCAGGGCGCGACGCAAGGGCGCGGTAAGGGAGTATCGGAGGTGTCGGTCTGGCGGAAGCGCGTCCGGCACTCCGATACTCCCACACCCCGATGCTCCCTTAGTCTTCAAGCGCCCCAGCCCTCGGCGTCGCTGCATCCCAAAGCGCGTGCCACGCGAATGGCGTAGCGGTCGGTCATGCCGCTCACGAAGTCGGCCGCGCGCCGTTCGGGAGGATCATCGGCCAGGCAGAAGCCGGACTCGATCGCCCCGGGATTCCGCGAAAAGTGATCGAAGAGATGGTGCACCACGCGCTTCCCCCGTTCCGCCTCGCGCCGTGTCGCATCGAACAGGTAGACCCGCTGGAACATGAATTCGCGCAGTTCGTTGGCGACGGCCCCTATGCGCGGGCTGAAGCGTATCGACGGCGCGGTCTCGCCAGAGGTTTCCCCGGTCACCGCCCAACTCGCCTCGATGATGTCGCAGACGAGGGTGTTGAGTCGCTCCGCGTGCGTCTCGCCAAGCTCGCGCTGCGCCGCGCGGGGAAGGTCGGCGGCGCTCAGGAGGCCCGCGCGGATGGCGTCCTCGATGTCGTGATTCACGTAGGCGATGGCGTCCGCCGTCTTCACCACCTGACCTTCGAAGGTGGCGGGCACGCCCCAGCCCTCGGCGAAGATGTCTTCCCGCGCTTTGCTAGACTTCTCCACCGCGTCCAGCGTATCGAGCGTGAGATTCAGGCCCGCCCCGTCGTTCTCCAGGAGGTCGAGCACGCGCACGGACTGGTAGTTGTGCCGGAATCCATCCTCCAGGCATTCCGCCAGCGCTTCTTCGCCCGCGTGTCCGAATGGCCCATGGCCGATGTCGTGACCGAGCGCTGCCGCTTCCGCGAGGTCCTCGTTCAGGTTCAGCCCGCGCGCAATCGTCCGTGCCACCTGCGCCACTTCGAGCGTGTGCGTCAGTCGCGTGACGTAGTGATCCTGCTGTGGCGCGATGAACACCTGCGTCTTGTGTTTCAACCGCCGGAAGGCCTTGGTGTGAAGGATGCGGTCGCGGTCGCGCTGGTATTCGCTCCGCACGGGCGAGGGATCCTCCTCTCGCTTCCGGCGGCTTCGTGAAGAACGCGCGGCGAGCGGGCTGAGCAGCTCCTCGCGCGCCTCGATCCGCTGTCGTACACGCTGAAGGTCCACCGTGTGATCATAGGTTCGCCCTGCGTAGACGCCGGACGGGAGGAGACCATGGACCGATACGTGGACGTAGCCGGGGCGCGCCTCTGGACAGTGACCACCGGCGCCGGCCGGCCCGTGCTGCTCTCCAGCGGTGGGCCGGGTTGCTGTGACTACCTCGAACCCGTCGCCTCGCTCCTCCGGAGCGCGGCCGTCACGCGCTGGGAGCAACGCGGGTGTGGCCGTTCGGGCGGCCTTTCCCCATTTCGCCTTGCTGACTGCCTTGCCGACATGGAGGCGATCCGCCGCTCCCTCGGGCACGAGCGCTGGATCGTGGCCGGTCATTCCTGGGGCGCGGACCTTTCGCTGATATACGCCCTGGAGCACCCGGAACACGTG
>JAYUAG010000162.1:0-5312 GCA_043741475.1 Thermoflexaceae bacterium
CGCGAATGAGGCGACGCGGGTCTCGGAACGCCTTGCTGCCTTCCCGGATTCAGGCCGAATGGCGCCTGAGTTCCAGGCTGAACCGCTGCGTGAAGTGACAGGGCGCTATCGTCTGGTCTATGATCGGTTTACCGACCGCGTGGAGATAGTCGCCTTCCACCCCTCCGCAATCCCATTCGACGAGTCTGTGTGAAACGCGGTCAAACACCACCGACCTCACGGCGGCATGACGGTGCGGTGATCTTCTTCGCGGCCACCTATGGCCGCGCGGGCCATATCCGCAAAAGCCGTCAACGTCTCCGCCCGTGACCCGGTCGCTGGCGAGACGGTCGCGGTCTATGACGGCTCGCTCAGCGAATGGGCGCGGGATGAGTCGCTGCCCATGGACGTGGGCGAAGGGTAGTAGACTGGGCTATCCCCGGTCCGAGGTCTGCCCGTGAGTGGAACTGCTGAGTACATCCCCGCATCCGCGATGGTCGTCGTCGCCCACCCGGACGACGCCGAGTTCATGGTCGCGGGGACGGTCGCAAAGTGGACGAAGGCTGGCTGTGAGGTCACCTACGTCGTGATCACGAAGGGCGACAAGGGCAGCGACGACCCGGAGATGACGCCTGAGCGACTCGCGGAGATCCGGGAGGCGGAGCAGCGCGAAGCTGGCGCCGTCCTCGGCGTGCGCAACTTCGAGTTCATGGGCTACCCCGACGCCTACCTGCAGCACACCCTCGAATTGCGGCGCGATGTCACCCGGATCATCCGCAAGTACCGCCCCGAAGTGGTGATCACCTTCGACCCGACCACGCGCTTCTTCAACGACACCTACCCGAACCACCCGGACCATCGCGTGGCGGGAGACGTCACGGTCGACGCGGTCTTTCCCACCGCTCGGGACCGGCTGACCTTCCCCGAGCTGATAGACGAGGGATACGGCCCGCACAAGGTGGCACAGCTCTGGCTCTCGACCGCCGACAAGGCCAACGTGTGGGTCGACATCACCGAAACGCTACCTGTGAAGCAAGAGGCCCTCATGAAGCATCCCAGCCAACTGGGGCCTGACATCGTCGAGTTCGCGGTGCAGATGGCGCGCTGGGGCGCCGAGGGGCAGCCGTTCGAATTCGGCGAAGCGTTCCGCCGGATCATCATCGATGGGCCGCCCTCGGTGGAGTGAACTTTTGTCGTGGCGCCGCAACATCCCGCCCTCCTCGATTCCGACGGAGCCTGGCAGGTGGAGCGAGGACGATGGAGTCAGAGGGCGGCGACGGTCTCCCGGAGCACCGCTTCTGCCCGCTCCAGTCTCGCGAGAATGCCCCAGGGGCCGTGGATGTTGAGGGTCATGTCCTCCGCCTGTCCGCGCACACCGGGGAGCCGCCCGCGCACGCCGGCCGCGCTGTGGTAGCGGGCCACCTCGGCCGCGCCGCGCCCGAAAAGGTGCTCCAGGAGTTCCTCGGTGCGCTCTTCCCAGAGGCCATAGTCAAACGGATTCGGGCCGGTGCCGCGCAGCCAGGCGATGCGCTCGATCTGCTCCTGAAGCGCCTCACGAGCCCTGGTGGGGTTGTTCACTGCCATGGCGCCGATTCTACCGGACGCGTCCCGTAAGGGGCTCGCGCGGGTGAGGTTACGGTTTCGCATGGAATCCAGACGGCGGTAGAGCCAGTCCGAACCGCGACGGTCGCGGAGCGGGTCGGTCCGTCGCCGGGCATGGTCGCCGCAAATCCTGGCTACGTGCGCGGTTCGGAATCCGCAGGATTGACGGCTGCGACGGGGGAGAGGGGCAACCCCTGCCCTCAATGCAAAACCGTGAACCTCACCCAATCGCCCGCTGGCCCACACAAGCCCTTTACAGCGGCTGTGACACCGAGGAGATCAGTTGGCCCATCACAATCAGCACCAGGATCGCCATCAGCGGGCTCAGGTCCATCATTCCCGTGGACGGCATCACCTTCCGGATCGGGTCGATCAGCGGGTCGGTGACGCGATGGAGCAGCTGAATGAGCGGGCTGGACGGATCCATCGGAAACCACGTCAACAGCGACCGCGCGATGATCGCCCAGGTCAGAATGTTGATGAAAGTGAATGAAAACTGGGCGACGTAGGGGTTCATCGTCTTCTGTTGCTATCATAGCAGATCGGCGGGCAAGACCGGGAAAACAGCCGATCAGGCCTGGAGCGCCGCCAGCAACCGCGCCTTCAGGTCCGGAAACAGCGCCGCATAGTCCTCGCGGCTCCGCTCGATGACGCGGTGCGCCTCGTCCCGGCCGTACACGGCGGCCACCTCGATTTCGGCGCCATGCTCCTCGCGCGGGCCCCGCTTGTACGTCAAGAAGTAGTGCTCGAGCCGCTCCACCTGTGCTGCCGGAAGCTGCGACACGTCCTGGTAGTGCCCGTGCGCCACGTCGCCCATGAGGACGGCGATGATCTTGTCGTCCGCCTCGTCGCGGTCGATCAGCCGTAGTCCGCCGATCGGGATGGCCTGGAGCAGGAAGTCCCCGTGCGTGAACGTCTTCTCCGTGAGGACGCAAATATCGAGCGGGTCGCCATCGCCGCGCACGGTCGCGTTGCCCGTGCGCTCCGCCGAAAGCGCCGCCACACGTTCGCCACAATACGTCCGCGGGATGAAGCCGTAGAGCGTTGGGCAGATGTTCGAATAGCGTTGTGGCCGGTCGACCTTCAGGTGGCCGCTCGCCTTGTCGATCTCGTACTTCACCGTGTCGGCCGGCACGATCTCGATGTAGGCGGTGACGACCGCGGGCGCCGATGGTCCCGCATCCACCCCATGCCAGGGATGCGCTTTGAAGAGCAGTCCCAGAGCGGCGATGGGGTCGTCGTCGTGTTCAACCACGGAGACGAATCTACGCCGGCCGTCTCCTTCCGTCGTGCCGGCAGCCGATCGGTGGTCGTCTCGCCGGCGCCGGTGCGCTACCATCGAACACCCCGGAGGTTACCCCGTGCCCGAAGACCGCACCGTTGCCGCTCTTGTCGCAGCCCTCGAAGGCGCCGAGCTGCTGCGTGGCGACCCCGGCGTCGTGCTTTCCGCAGTCGAATACGACTCCCGTCAGGTCGGCACGGGGGGTCTCTTCGTCGCCATCAAAGGCTTCAACACCGATGGACACAACTACATTGCCGCCGCTGTGGAGGCGGGAGCGGCTGCCATTTTGGTGCAGGCCGAACGAGCCGCCCTGGTGGAGTCCGTCCCCGCGCACGTCGCCGCCATTGCCGTCGCGGACTCGCGGCGCGCCCTCTCCCGCGCGGCGGCCTGGTTCTATGGCTTCCCGTCGCGCGAACTCCTCGTCGTGGGCGTGACTGGTACGGACGGCAAGACGACAACCTGCCACATGCTTACCAGCATTTTCGAAGCCGCCGGCCACCCCACCGCCCGCCTGTGCACGGTCGATGTCCATCTGCCGGGCGAAGACAGCAAGCTTTCCAGCCGCATGAGCACGCCCGAAGCGCCCGAACTCCACCGCATCCTCCGTCGCGCCGTCGAAGCTCGCGCAGAGGTCGCCGTGGTCGAGTCCACCAGCCACGGACTTGCCCTTCACCGTCTCGACGACGTCGACTACGACATCGCCGTGCTGACCAACGTCACCGGCGACCATATGGACTTTCACGAGACCTTTGAGGCGTACCGGGAAGCCAAAGCGCTGCTATTCGCCGCACTCGACCGCTCGAGCGGTAAGGGCGTGCAGAAAGGGGCCGTCGTCAACGGCGACGACCCGTCCGGCAACTTCATGCTCGCGAAGACGACGGCGCCCGCCTTACGCTACGGCTTCGAAGGGCGTGACCTGGACATCAGCGCCCGGAACGTCCACCTCCGGCCGGACGGCAGCAGCTTCAGGCTGATCACGCCCGTCGGCCACGCCGAGATCACGATCGCGCTTCCCGCGCTGTTCAACGTCGCCAACGCCCTTGCGGCGGCGGCAGCTGCCGTCGCCAGCGGAATCGCGCTGCCGGCGATCGCAGAGGGCCTCGGCGCTCTCACTGGCGTCCCGGGGCGCATGGAGCGGATCGATCAGGGCCAGCCCTTCGAGGTGATCATCGACTACGCCCACACGGGCGATGCCGTGCGTAAGGCGCTTGAAGTGCTCCGCGAGGTCTCAAAGGGCCGCCTTATCATCGTCATCGGCGCCGCCGGCGAACGCGACCCCGGCCGCCGCTTCGGCGTCGGTCGCGCGGCCGCCGAAGGCGCCGATTTCGCTGTTTTCACGAGCGAAGATCCCCGCAGCGAAGACCCCGCCGCGATCATCCGGGAGATCGCGCGCCATGCCGAGAGCGCCGGACGTGTCGCCGAAGTGGATTTCACGGAGATCGTTGACCGCCGCGAAGCCATCACCGTCGGGATGATGCTCTGCCACGTGGGCGACACGGTCCTCATCTGCGGCAAAGGCCACGAGCAATCGATGATCTTCGGCGCCGATGAAATCCCCTGGGACGACCGCCAGGTCGCCCGCGAACAGCTCGCCTTCATCGGTTTCCCCGGCCCGAGCCGAGTGCAGACCGCCGGCAACGGCCACCAGAACTAGTGCCACTCCAAATTAGCTCGACGGCGCCACCAGCGGTCGGGCGGGACCAGTACTCCCCTTCTCCCGCAACGTCGGGAGAAGGGGTTGGGGGATGAGGGCAGAGCGCCGGTAGGCGCGACAGTCACCAGGAGTCAAGTTTGTATCGGCACTACCACCCGGCGAGGACCGAAGTCCCTGGCCGGCGACCAGGGGAGCGGCATCGCCAGACCGGCGAACGTGCCTGCAGGACGCGCCGACCCGCATTGGCCAGTTCGTTCGCGCAGAACCCGATGACGGACTCGTGCGGATGTGCCACGCCGCCTTAACCGGACCCCGCTGTACACTCTTCCCACAACCCTGACCCGAGGCCCCACGCCCATGCCCCTCTACGAATACTTCTGCCAGCCCTGCAACGGCATCTTTGAGGAGCTTCGGCCCATGCGCGAAGCCACCGAGCCTGTGCCCTGCCCCGAATGCTTCAAGGATGCAAAGCGGATCATGCCCACCTCGTTCTCCGCCTTCGTCTTCCGGGACGGCTATCCCCGCCGCATTCCCGACGACGGCAAGTTCTACCACCTCGGCAAGAAGGTGACGAAGCAGATCACGGGCGGCCGCCCGAATGAGCACCCCGAGGTCAACAAGCCTGAGCCCAAGCCCCGCAAATCGAAGGGCGAGCGGGTCGAGCTACGCGACATGGTCGAAGCGGCGGCTACGGACAAGCTCTCGGACATGTATGGCAACCGCGTGGAACCCGCCAAGGTCCAGGAGATGGTTGAGACGGGCCGCGTGCTCAAGAACAAGTCGCCCGATCAGTGA
>JAYUAG010000163.1:0-2199 GCA_043741475.1 Thermoflexaceae bacterium
AAGCGGTGCGGGCGGCGGGGGAGGAGTTGGCTCGCTCCGTTTTGGCGCTGGCGGCGCGATCCGGTGGGCGTGGCGCAGGCGAGGCATGATGGCCGCCCACCCTCGCCCACAGTTGAGGGCGCGCACGCGACCGATCCGCTGTATACTCCGCTTCCGTCCGCGAGCAGCCAGTCCGGCATGGCGCGAACCAAGGAGACTCAGCGGTGAAGAAGGTACTCAGTCTTTTCGCGATCATCGGCACGGCCGCGGCCGCGCTCATGTTCTGGCGGCGTCGGGGCAGCGACGACGAATTCCTCGATGAGGAGCTTGAGTAACTGCCGGGCGCAAGCGACTCAATGGAAGAACGTTCCCCAGTCATTACTGGCTACGGGGCGGTGTCCTGTGCGGGCAGCGGCGCAAGCGCTGCGTTTGCGGCGCTTGAAGCAGCGACGATACCCGGCCGCGAATGGAGCCCGGACGATGCGCCGGATGGTTTTCTCTGCGCGCCCGTCCCGGACGAGTACCGGCCGCATGGCGGTATCCCCCGGAACCTTGCGCATTTCCTCGACCGCGGTTCGGTGATCGCGCTCGACGCCGCCCTGCAAGCGATCGAGAGCGCAGGGCTCGGAGCGGGTTCGGGCGACGCCCGGCGCTTCGGGCTCGTGGACGGTCTCCCCTATCGGGCGCCAGGGCAGCCGACCGTCTTCGTCCCCTACGGGCACCTTGTCGCGCGGGCGCTCGGCGTGCGCGGGCCTGTGCAGGTGGTCGCGGGCGCCGAGGCGAGCGGCATGGCCGCGGTCGCGGCGGCAGCGCGACTGGTGGCGAGCGGGGCGGCGGATGTCGTCATTGCAGGAGCGGCCCAGGGGTTCCAGCGAGCGCTACTCGACCATCTTCGCGCGCAGGGGTTCGCCAGCCGCACGGCCGGGCGGCCGTTCGACCGCGCCCACGACGGTTTCACGCCCGCGGAAGGCGCCGCTTACCTCGTCATAGAAGGGGCCGCGCACGCCCGCGAACGCGGGGCGACGGTCCGGGCAAGGGTCGTGGGTATCGGCGAGATCTTCGATGGCAGCGTGGAGCCACTCGCCCTGAGCGACGCGGCGGAGGCGGGGCGAGCGCCGCAGGCCGCGCTGGCGGAGGCGGGTTTCCTCCAGAATCAGGTGGACCTGCTCGTCTCCTGCGCCGACGGGCGGCCGGCTTGCGACTTCGCCGAGGGCTTCGGCACGATGCGGACGTTCGGGCGCCACGCCTACTTCGCCGGCGTCACGACGATCGCGGGAGCGCTGGGATGCACGCTGGCGGCGGGCGGGCCGCTTTCCGTGGCGATGGCGCTGGAGTCGCTCGAACGGCAGCGGGCGTTTCCGATCGCGGGCTTTTCCGAGCCTGAGCAAGGCGTGGATCTGGCCTATTTGAAGGAGCCCCGCGACGAGCGACTGGACTGCGTGCTGGCCACCAGCATGGGAGTGGGCGGGACACTCGTGAGCGTCTTGCTCCAGCGCTGATCCGCGCGGGCGGTGCGCTACTTGCCCCGCCAGACTCGCGGTTGCGCGCCCGTCATCATATCTGCGAGGGCGGAGATTTCGACACGACGGGGCTCGAGCTTGAGCACACCGAAGCCCGCATCCTGGGGTCCGGCCGGCCAGAACATCGCCGGGTCGTAGCCGTAGGGCATCGGGGTGTTCTTGAAGAGGTCCCAGATGCGCTGCTTCTCGGCCGGGGCATCGCTCCAGCTGGCAGTGCATTCGGCGTAGACCTGCTGATGCTGCGGGTCCCAGTAGGTCACGGAGACGTTGGCGTTCTTCGCGATGTGTTTCGCCTTAAAGGACTCCCGGCCGGTGGCGATATAGCCGGTGGAGCCGTCCCAGATGGGGTGGATGATGCGGGAGCGGGGCCGGCCCTTGGCATCGACAGTGGTGAGGGTGCACCAGACGATGCGGCGCACACGGGCATCGAAATCGGTCGCGATGTCGTTAAAAGTGGCGACGTCCAAGGGGGACTCCTGAAGGTGGTCTGAGGATGATGGGGGTTGCGGAGCCCGCGCGCCAGAGAAGCTTGCCGTCCGGCCGGAAGACTGGCCGCCCGGCCAGCACCATACGTCCCCGGACCGTATAGTGTGGTGAATTCCCCTAGCAGGGTGCTGAAAAATACGATCAGTCATAGCAGAGCCCCGAATCGCCAGCTTCAAAAGAGCACGTTGCGTGATGCGTTATTGTCGAGCTGGCC
>JAYUAG010000164.1:0-2190 GCA_043741475.1 Thermoflexaceae bacterium
CCGTGCAGCCGTCCCGCAGGGGAAGCGGCGCGCCGACGTCGGAACGGAAGAACCGCGCTCCCAGCGTATTTCGGCTGGCTTCGTGCAGGGCCTCTGCCGAGCGGTCGCAGGCCGCGACCCGGAAACCGCGGGCCAGCAGCCAGCCCGCATCCAGCCCCGTGCCGCAGCCCAACTCGACGACGAGCGGCCCGAACCGGGTGAGCTCGGGCATGTAGCTCGCTAGCCATTGGTCGTGCTTGGGGCGGGCTGAACTCATGTTCATAGCGGGGTGAAGGCTAGCAGCTAACAGCTAGCAGCTAACAGCCAACGGCCGGCTGGCCCCTACGTCCCCTCTTGCCAGCTCGTCAGATACCGCTCCTGCTCTTCCGTCAGGTAGTCGATGCGGACGCCCATCGCGTGCAACTTCAGTCGCGCGATCTCCTTGTCCACTTCATCGGGCAGCTCGTAGACGGCGTTCTCCAGCTTGTGCGCGTTGAGCGCGATCCATTCGGCGCCGAGCGCCTGGTTGGCGAAGCTCATGTCCATGACGGCGGCGGGATGGCCTTCCGCGGCGGCCAGGTTCACCAGCCGGCCCTCGGCCAGGAGGTAGAGCTTCCGCCCGTCCTGTAGCCGGTATTCGTCGACCGAGGGCCGCACGCGGCGCGTGCCTTCTGTGAGCGAGCCAAGGGCCTTGAGGTTGATCTCGCTGTCGAAGTGACCGCTGTTCGCCATGATCGCGCCGTCCTTCATCACTTCGAGGTGGGCGCGGTCGATGACGTTGCAATCGCCGGTGAGGGTGACGAAGAAGTCGCCCTCCTTCGCGGCGTCGGCCATGGGCATGACGCGGAAGCCGTCCATGATCGCTTCGAGGGCCTTCACAGGGTCGATCTCCGTGACGATCACCTGGGCGCCGAGGCCGCGAGCGCGGCTGGCGACGCCACGGCCACACCAGCCGTAACCCGCCACGACGAACACCTTGCCCGCGATCAGCACGTTTGTCGCGCGGATGATGCCGTCGAGCGTGGATTGGCCCGTGCCGTAGCGATTGTCGAAGAGGTGCTTGGTGTCGGATTCGTTGATCGCGACAATCGGATAGCCGAGGGCGCCGTCCTTCGCCATCGCCCTGAGGCGTACAACGCCCGTCGTCGTCTCCTCGGTGCCGCCAACCACGCCTGGCAGCAGGTCGCGCCGGTCCTTGTGGAGCACCGCGACCACGTCTGCGCCGTCGTCCATCGTCAGTTGGGGCGCGTGCTCGAGGGCCTGATGGATGTGCTTGTAGTAGGTCGCGTTGTCTTCCCCGCAGCGGGCGAAGACGGAGATGCCGTAGTCGTTCACGAGCGCAGCGGCAACGTCGTCCTGGGTCGAAAGCGGGTTGCTGGCGCAGACGCGGAGGTCAGCTCCGCCATCACGCAGGGCGATGGCGAGGTTCGCTGTCTCGGTGGTGACGTGGAGGCAGGCGGCCATGCGGATGTCCTGCAGCGGCTTCTCTCTCGCGAAGCGTTCGCGGATGAGTTCGAGCACGGGCATCTCGCGGGCCGCCCATTCAATGCGGCGGACGCCTTCGGGCGCCAGCCGGATGTCGGTAATGTCGTGTGCAACGGGCATGAGGGGTTCGTCTCCTGCGTGAAGTGCCGGGCTGCGGGCACTTAGTCCTTAGTCCCTGGTGCTTAGTCCTTGAGTTTCAGGATGGGCGAAGCGAGACGAACGAACCACCGTAGCGGCGGCCCCGCGTGCGAGCGCGAATGCGGCGGCCCCACGCCCCGAGTCCGGTGAAGTCGCGGCGCTGGGCGCTCGCCTCCACGAGCGAGCAGGTCTCCCGGTAGCCGAGCTTCTCGTAGGCGTGGACGGCGGCGCGATTGTCCGGGTCCACCGTGAGGACCACGTAGTCGCAACAGGAGAGGAGCACGTCCGTGACCGCGCTCGTCGTGGCGGTGGCGAAGCCCCGGCCCCGATGGAGTGGATGGGTGAACACGTTCCCGACGACGGCCACGCCTTCCTGGCGCGAGACCACGTGGGTCCCGGCGACCGACACGAGGCGGCCGTCGGCGTAGATCCCGCGATAGACGCCCGCGTCCACGTGCTCGGGGATGTAGTAGCTCGGGCCGCCCTCCGACCCATAGAGCCCGTTGATGCGTCGAATGTCGACGCCGCTCAGGACGACCGTCGCCCGGCCCGCCTCGTCGGCCCGGAACACGTCCTTGGTGACCATCA
>JAYUAG010000165.1:0-2188 GCA_043741475.1 Thermoflexaceae bacterium
GCGGCGTTGTTCACCTCGACCAGCGCCTCCATGCCGCAGTCTCGCGTGAAGCGGTAGAGGCCCTTCAGCTCGGCGTCGTCGAGGCAGGCGACGATCAGCAGCACCGCGTCCGCCCCGAAGGCGCGAGCCTCAAGCACCTGGTACTCGTCGACGATGAAGTCCTTGCGCAGGACCGCGGGACGGCGGTCGCCCAGCTGGCCGACCGCCTGGCGCACCTGGCGCATGTCCTGGAGCGTGCCCTTGAACCATGCCGGCTCGGTGAGCACGGAGATGGCAGCTGCGCCTCCAGCGGCGTACTTCATCGCCAGGCGGGCGGCGTTGATGCCTGGTGCGATGTCGCCCTTGCTCGGCGAAGCGCGCTTTATCTCGGCGATCAGGGCCATGGGCTCCGCCGCCCGCAAGCGCCCGGCGAAGCTGATAGCGGGAGGTGCCTGACGCAACGCCTCGCGCAGCGCGGGAAACGGCGTGGCCTCCTTCGCCGCGCGGACGTCGAGCCGTCGCTGGGCCACGATGCGGTCGAGGATCGTTTCTTCAGCCACTGCCGGCCGCCTGCGAGAGCCGGACGTAGGCCTCGAGCGTCGCCTTCGCCTTCCCGGAATCGATCGCAGCCGCGGCTGAGGTGGCGCCAGTGCGGAAGTCAGCAGCTGTGCCGGCGACCCAAAGAGCGGCCGCGGCGTTCATCACGACGAAGTCGCGCACCGGGCCTGCCTGGCCATCGAGCAGCCGCCGCATCGTCGACGCGTTCGTGCCTGCATCGCCGCCGCCCACGGCGCTGAGGGGGTGGCGCGGGAGTCCAAACAGTTCGGGTGTAAGGGGCATCTCGGTGATGTGGCTGCCTTCGATCACCCAGGCACGAGTGAGGGCCGCCGGGCTGATTTCGTCAAGGCCGTCCTCGGAATGCACGACCATGACCCGGTCCGGGCTTCGCAGCGCGAAGGTGCGCGCGAGCAATGGCGCGATGGAGGCGACGCCGGCGCCGACCAGCATCCGTCGGGGTCTCGCGGGATTCGCGAGCGGCCCAAGGATGTTAAAGATCGTGCGCGTGCCCATCTCCCGCCGTGCAGGGCCGACATGGCGGAAGGCGGGGTGGAAGCGTTGGGCGAAGAGGAAGCAGAACCCGCACGCATCGATGACGCCCGCCGCCTGTTCGCCGGAGAGGTCGAGCCGCGCCCCGAGGGCCTCCAGCACGTCTGCGCTGCCGCACTTCGAAGAGGCTGCGCGATTGCCATGCTTGGCTACACGGACGCCCGTCGCCGCCACCACGATCGCGGCCGCGGTGGAGACGTTAAACGTGTCCGCGCCGTCGCCACCGGTGCCCACGATGTCGATGACGTTGGCGGCCAGCACTGGCTCGGCGTGCGCCTCGGTCACGGCGAGGCAGGCGGCGAGCACTTCCGCAGTCTCGCCGCGCACACGCAGGGCGGCCAAGAAGGCGCCGATCTGGGCGGGCGTGCTGTTCCCGCTCATCATCTCCTGAAGGGCGCTGGCGGCGAGTCCGGGCGGGAAATCGTCGCCTTCGACGAGCGCCCGGATAGCCTCCTGCATCACCATCGGCCGCCCTCCATAGCGAGGAAGTTGCGTAGCAGCTCCTTGCCGTGCTCGGTGGCGATCGACTCGGGGTGGAATTGGACGCCTTCGACCTTCAGTTCGCGGTGGCGGACGCCCATGATCACGCCGCTCTCCGACTTGGCCGTCACCTCAAGCGCCGGCGGCTGGCTCTCGGGTGTGCCGGCGAGAGAGTGGTAGCGGATGGCGGTAAAGGCGTCGGGGATGCCGTCGAAGACGCCCTTGCCATCGTGGTCGATCGTTGAAGTCTTGCCGTGTTTGATCTCGCCCGCACCCGCGACCGTGCCGCCGTAGACGTCGTAGATGCACTGGTGGCCAAGGCAGACGCCGAGCACCGGCACCTTCCCGGCGAACGCCTCGATCACGGCCTTCGAGATCCCCGCCTCGGCAGGCGTGCAGGGGCCGGGGGAGATCACGACGTGGTCTGGCTGCAGGGCCACACAGTCCGCGACGGTCACCTGGTCGTTGCGCCAGACCGTGACCTCAGCACCGAGTTCCGCGAGGTACTGGTAGAGGTTGTAGGTGAAGCTGTCGTAGTTATCGATGAGGAGGACTTTCATGGCTTCCCTTCCGGTCTGGCGCTGGTCAGGGAAATCGTAGCGGATTGGGGCCCCAGCCGGAT
>JAYUAG010000166.1:0-5283 GCA_043741475.1 Thermoflexaceae bacterium
CCCCAAGCGAGTCGGCCGCTGCCCGTGCCACCGCCATCGAGACGCCGAGGATGGCGTTGGCGCCGAGCTTGCCCTTGTTCGCCGTGCCGTCGAGTTCGCAGAGGATGCGGTCCACACCCCGCTGCTCGGCCGCTGGCATCCCGTTGAGGGCGTTGTTGATCGCCCCGTTGACGTTCGCGGCGGCCTTGAGGACGCCCTTGCCGCCGTAGCGCTTGCCGCCGTCGCGCAGTTCCACGGACTCGTGCGCGCCCGTGGAGGCACCACTCGGCACCTTGGCGGAGCCCGCCGAACCATCATCAAGGAGCACCGTCACCTGGAGCGTCGGATTCCCACGGGAATCGAGCACTTCGCGGGCGATTACCTGGTCGATCTCCAAGGGAGCTTCCTTTCGTTCGGGCGCTTGCCACGTTCAGCCTTGTACTTCGGGCGCGTCGTTCACCGGCAGGAGGGCGTCGTGGCTCTCCAGGTAGTCGATGTAGAGGATGCCGTTCACGTGGTCGATCTCGTGTTCGAGCGCCTCCGCCATGAGGTCGTCTTCGGCCTTCACGCGCACCTCTTTGCCCGTGTAGGGGTCGATGCCGCGCGCCGTCACCTTCAGTGAGCGCGTGATCTCGCCGCGGAAACCCGGCACGGAGAGGCAGCCTTCGTCGCAGCGGCGTTCGCCCGAGCGCTTCACGATTTCCGGGTTGACGAGGGCGATGCGCTCGTACTCCGGGTCGTTCACGTCGATCACGACGACGCGCAGGGGCACGCCGATCTGGGGCGCGGCGAGGCCGACGCCGGGCGCGTCGTACATCGTTTCCCACATGTCCTCGATCAACTTGAGGACGCTCTTGTCGATCGTCCGGACGCGGCGGGCCTTCTCGCGCAGGACGGGGTCACCCGCGCGGCGGATGGGGAGGATGGCCAAGGCTCTCTCCGGGGGGCGCGGAATTCGGCGTAGTCTACCGCGTGGAACCGCGAAGGCGCGAAGATCCCGAGGAGGTTGCACCACGGAGGCGCGAAGATCACGCGAAGGCGCAAGGTTGCCGGAACACGGAAAGCCGGACTTTATCGTCTTCGTGGGATCTTCGTGCCTTTGTGGTTCCACTCCCCTGTTGCTAGACACCCTTTTCGAGTAGCGCCGGCAGCGCCTCGTCGTCCGTCTTGACGAGCGCGTCGATCCACCTGTGGAAGAGCTGGCCGCCGCCTTCGTTCCGGCCGAAGTAGGAGAACTCCTTCGCCCCCGTCTTCAGCGCCTTCTGGATGCGCAGGCCCGTGTAGTAGTCCTCGCCGCCGACCACGCTCTCGAGGAAGGCCATCACCCCGGCCATCTTCGCCGGCTGCTCCTCGTCCGGCGGCCGGGTGTGGAGGAAGTTCTGCGTTGTCACCGATTCGCCCGGATGCGCACCCGGGAACATCTGCGAGACGAGGTAGACCGTGCCGCCCGCGTCGAAGGCCGCGATCGAAATGTTTGGGAAGATCGTCCAGACGCCGCCCAGCAGGTCCTCGTCGCGCCAGTCTTCTTCCGGCAGGTCCGCAAGCTTCGCGTACGCCCTCGGCGCGACCATGCGCACGTGCGAGCCATAGGCGTAGTAGTCGGCGCGGTGGGCGGAGTCGGCCCCGAAACTGTTCTTATGGAGAATGGGGATGTGGTAGAGGTCGCGGTAGCCGTCGTAGGCGACCTTCCAGTTGGGTCCTTTGAGCTGCTGGCGCCCGGCGATGTGGCAATCGGCGAAGCGCATATGCTCCAGCATCTCGCCATACCCGCTCAGGAAGGTGTCGATGTCCACACTTACTCCGGGGGTCAGCACCACCCAGATCAGGCCGGCGCGCTCGTCAGTCTGCAGCGGCGTCATGCCGAGGCGCGTCTTGTCGACGTCGCCGAACATCTGATTGTCGAAGATCGAGACCAGGCGCCCATCGAGGCCGTACGACCAGCCGTGGTAGGGACAGCGGAAGCCCTTGGCGGTCCCGCAGCCGTCGTCCACGACGATCGCACCGCGGTGGCTGCACATGTTCACGAACGCCTTCGCTGTACCGTCGACGCCCCGCGTGAGCAGCACGGGCACGCCTGCGACCTCCATCGCCCGGTATGCCCCCGGCTCTCGCAGCTCGCAAGAGAAGCCGAGCGCCAGCGGCAGCCGCTTGAAGATGCGGTCTACTTCGAGCTGCCAGCGCTCCGGGTCGGTGTAGTGCTGTGTCGGGATCTGGTAGACGTCAGGCGCCAGGTCGAGCCTGTTCGACTGGAGGTTTTCAACCTCCCGCCGGGCGATGGCGAGGAGTTGTTCGCGGCTCATGGGAACTCCTTTGGCCGGTCGGCCAGTTTCTTCACGTTGCTGACACACTATCCGGTGGAAGCGCGCCTTGCAACGATTCGAGCGAGTGAGCGGTGAGCCGCCAGCCGTGAGCGGTGAGCGGTGAGCCGTGAGCGATCGAGCCTCTTGCGGTACGGTGAACGCCGAAGTGACCAGCCTTCCCGCATCGGACTACTACGCGACGCTCGCTGTCCCCTTAGACGCGACGGCGGCCGCGATCAAGGCTGCCTACCGCCGCCGCTCGCGCGAACTCCACCCGGACCGGAACAGGTCCCCCGATGCGAACCGGCAGATGGCCGCACTGAACTCGGCCTACGCGGTGCTCAACAACGCCGCCGCGCGACAGGCGTACGACCTCTCGCGCCCACGTCCTGCAGCGATGCCGGTCAGCCCCCACCCGGCGGCGCCGCTCCCGCGCGAAGGCCGCGGCACGCCCCAGCCCGAGCGATTCCCTGACTGGTACGAGTTCCTGGAGCTGCGGATGGACGCCAACAGCGCTGAAGTGATCGCAGCGCTCAACGCCATCGGGCCCGACCTCGACCGGGGCGGTTTCAGGGCGGCGGACCTCGGCGTGCTTCGTCTCAACCTCAAACGCGCCGCGGAAACGCTCACCAACCCTCGCGTCCGTGCCGTTTATGACGCCGCGTTGCTCGGCCAGCCCCCGCCGCCCGGCCAATACGCCTACCTTCACCACGACTGGTACAGCTTCCTCGGCGTCCGCCCTACCGCCGCCGTCGACCGCATCGCCGAACAGGTCACCGCCCTCTCCGCCCGCACGAACAGGCGATCGCCCGAATACCGTGAAATCGAGGCCGCCTGGCGCACCCTGCGCGACCCCGAACTGCGCTGGGCCTACGATCTGGGCCTGAGGACTGAGGACTGAGGACCGCGCCGCAGAGAACCTTACTTGAATTGTTCCGCGATCCACTCCCCCTCGCCCACCGCAGTGGAGAGGGGACCGGGGGGTGAGGGCGGGATGCCGCGGTTCCCACTCCTGAGGTATTTCAGATACCCATCTCTGCGGAACGGAGTGAGTACTGCGAACGGCTAACGGCCCACGCCCAACGCCCTCACGCGATCTGGTTTATCGCCAGCGACGCCAGGCCCAGGAAAAACAGGAACCCCAGCACGTCCGTGATCGTCGTCACGAAGATGTTCGCCGCCAGCGCCGGGTCGACGCGTACCGACTTCAGGCCGAGTGGGATGAGGACCCCGCCCATCGTCGCTGCGCAAATGTTAAGGAAGAGCGCGGCGCCGAGGACGAGCGAGAGCGGCCCGTTTCGTTGCCAGATGAAGCTGGCGAGCGCCGCCACCACCCCGATGGCGAGGCCGTTGGCGATCGCGACCACGATCTCCTTCTTGCAGGCACGGACCAGGTCGACGACGTCAAGGTCGCCAAGGGCGATGCTCCGGACAGCGATCGTGGCCGTCTGCGTGCCGGCGTTCCCGCCTTGCCCGGCGACGATCGGCATGAACGCCGCGAGGATTGTCGCCTTCGCCAGCGTGGCATCGAAGAGGCTGACCGTGGCCGAGGCGATGAACGCGGTGACCAGGTTCACGAGCATCCAGGGGAGCCGCCGCCTTACGCTCTGGCGCACCGTCGAAAAGACGCGTTCGTCCTCGTTCACGCCCGCCATGCGGAACATGTCCTCGGTCGCCTCGTCCTCGAGCACGTCGATCAGGTCGTCCGCCGTGGTGACGCCCTGCAACCGCCCTTCGTCGTCCACCACCGGGATTGCGAGGAGGTTGTAGCGCTGGAGCGTGCGCGCTACCTCCTCCTGGTCGGTGCCGGTGGTCACGGCGTGGACATCGTGCTGCGTCACCTCCGAAAGCGCCGTGGCGGGCGACGACACGATCAGGTCGCGGAGGCTCACGGTGCCACGCAGTCGCTCATCGGTGTCGACCACATAGAGGTAGTAGACCTCGTCCGCGGGGGGCCGCAGCCGCCGTAGCCGCTCGATCGCCTGCCCGACCGTCATCCCCTCCGGGAAGGCGACGAACCCGCCCGTCATGATGCCGCCGGCCGATTCGTCGCCGTACTGCATCAGCTCGGTGACTTCCTCGCGGTCGAGGGCGGCAAGGGTGGATGCTTGCTCGGAGCGGTCGAGCTGCTGGATAACGTCGGCGGCAACGTCGTCGGCCGTCTCTTCGAGCACCGCCGCGAGGTCCTTGACGCCGACCCCTTCGATCAGCGAACGGAGCTCGTCGTCCTCCGCGTACTCGAAGAGTTGGGCCGTGACATCGGTGGGCAGGTGGTCGAGGAGCGTCTCCCTCGCGCTTTGCGAAAGGGAGAGCACGAGATCCGCCAGGTCAGCGGGATGAAGCGCCGCGAGGAGCGCGACGGACTTCGCCCACTCCCCGTTTTCGATCAGGGTGCGGGCGTCGTCGAGAAGATCCCGGACGACGTCCTCGTCTGCCATCGTGAAGGTTCCTGTTCATAAAGCCGCCCGCGGGCGAAGCCCGACCGTAATCCCGGCTTCGTGCAGGGTCAAACAACGAGTGCCGGAGTGGCGGAGTATCGCGGTATCGGACGGCGCGCGTCCCTTGCCGCTCGTCTCCGGATCCGCGGCGCGGAGGACGGCCACCATGAGCCCATCCGGCACTCCGATACTCGCCGCGCCGATGCCTGGCCCTCCGGCCGCTTTTCGCACCGGACCGTAACCGCCGTGTAACCGCAGTGTAAAATGTTCATTGGACTGAGCACGTCAGCGGATGGACGGCGTATACTCAGGCTAGCCGAGCGACTCCGAACCCATGGGAGGTGCCTCCATGCGCCAGAAACGTCTCCTCGCCACCGTTGCTGCCTCCGCGGCGCTCCTGCTGCTCTTGCCGATCGCCACCGCCCTCGGTAAGGATGGCGCCCCGCCCCTCAGCCAACCGCGCAGCTTCGACCTCGTCGCACTCGGGACCGGGTTCACCTACCAGGGCCGCCTCACCGACGCCGGGAACCCGGCTAACGGTTCCTACGACTTGCGGTTCGTCCTCT
>JAYUAG010000167.1:0-12184 GCA_043741475.1 Thermoflexaceae bacterium
CCTTCCAGGCGCCAGTACTACTCACTCGTTATGGCACTTCGGAGGCGCCGCGCATTCAAACCACGGGACTCCGGTCGAGCCGATTCGCCCGCCCGCCACCCTTGAAACGCACGACCTGGAGCCGCGCGCCGCGCATGCGCCTATACTTGGGACGAATCCACATGGGAGTGTCGAATGGCGGCCCAGCCGACCCCGTTCCCCTCCGTGCTGAAGCACTACCGCCTCGACAGGGAACTGGGGCGGGGAGCGATGGGCGCCGTCTATGCCGGCGAAGACCGGCGCGACGGCACGCGGGTCGCCGTCAAGCTGCTCCATAGCCATCTTGGCGCCGACGAAGAGTTCCGCACTCGCTTCGAACGCGAGGCGCACGTCGCCGCGCTGCTGCGCTCTCCCTATACCGTCCACCTGCTCGATTTCGGCCTGAACGAGAGCCAGTGCTACCTCGTGATGGAGTTCATTGACGGCTCCACGCTCGCGGACGTGCTGAAGCAGGGGCCGATGGAACCGGTCCGCGCGATGCGCATCGCCATCGAGATCGGGCGCGCGCTCGAAGAGTCGGGCGCCCGCGGCGTCGTCCACCGCGACATCAAGCCGGAGAACATCCTCATCGACTCGAACGGCCGTGTGAAGGTCACCGACTTCGGCATCGCCCGCCAATCCAGCGGAGGAATGACCTCGATCGGCGTCTTCGTCGGCACTCCTGCCTTTGCCGCCCCCGAACAGGCGGAAGGCGCAGTGGATGCGCGCGCCGACATCTACGCGCTGGGCGCCACCCTTTATGCGATGCTCTCCGGCCAGCCGCCATTCCGCGGCACGACGATCGCCCAGATTCTCCAGCAACATCGCTCTGCGTCCCTGCCCATGCAGCCCCTTTCCCACCTTCCGGACGCGGTGGCGAACGTCGTTCGGCGCTGTATGGAGAAGGACCCACGCGACCGTTACGCGAACGCTTCCGAACTGGTGGGCGCGCTCGAGCGGGCGACCGTGACGCTTTCGGGGACGGCGCGAGCGACCGCCCCCGTGCAACGTCCTGCCGCGCCACCGGCCGCCGTTCAGTCGTGGCCCGAGCCACAGGCGCCAGCCCAACCTGCTCGGCCCATGCAGACTGCTCCCTCTTCTTTCGCATCGCCGCAGCCCCCACCGGCCGGCCGCCCGCCCGAGGCTCCCACGCAGGTCCTTCCGCCCGCCGGGCGCGCGCCGGCGCCGCCGCCGGTGCGGGGCACGGGAGTGGTGACGGTGCGTGCCGTGCCCACGCCTGGCGCACCACCGCCTGCGATCCGCATGGCGCTCGTTCCGCGAGGCGGACAGGGCCGCGGGCCCGAGGCACACTATGAACTCTCCATAACGAACGACGCCACCGGCATGGCGCTGCTCCGCCTCGTCCCGAACGACCCCGCCGGTACCCTCCAAATCACCATCCCCGCACGGGCGGCAGTCACTCCTGGCGCCACCGTGCTCCTCGAAGTCTCCGCCACCACGCGCCTGCGCCGGACCAGCGGCACGGACCGTCAGCTTACGTTCTTTATCAACGCGTTCGATGAGACCAGCGGCCAGGCCGCCGGCTCGGCCAGTACCTCCTACAGTGATGTCGTCGCCCGCCGTAACAAAGGTTACGCGCGGCTGCTCGCCCTCGCCCTTGCGGGTGGCACGGCGGTGGCTGCCGCGGCGGCAGGTGGCGTGGCGTTCTTTGGCGGCGGCGGTGGTGGCGGCGATGGACTGTCCGGCGATGCGCCCGAGCGCTCCATCCGGCCCGGCGTCTTCAACTACAACCTCGTCGTCGATAGCAACGACTGCAACTTCGGCGCCGCCAAGGGCACGAAGCTCTCCCTTTCGTTCCGCTTCGATCGCCCCGGAAAGAATGGGTTCATCGAGGAGAAAAACCCCGTCATGGTGACGTTCCTCGGGGACAACGGCACGGAAACGCAGGTGGGCCGCTCGACCTTCGAATTCGACGGTTTTACCTTTACCTACGACCCGGCGAAAGCCGGTGAGTTCCAGGGGCACGCCGAAATGGTGACTGCCTTCAAGGACGAATCGGCGATCGCCGCGGCGCGCTACACCGAGAGCTACGAATTAAAGGATCGAGCCTGCACGATCGTCGCCAAAGAATAGTGGTCGCCCACACTCCCCGCCCTGGGTGACGGGATCTCGGCCATCAGCGGCCGGCCCGGGCGCATCGCACCAGCTGCGCGGCGTAACGCGACGGCGATTTCGTGGCACTGGTATTTGACAGGCCGGTGTGCCTATTCCTACCGTGGTTGAGGGAGGCGATCTGGTGGACCTCGCATGCAGGGTCTGCGGCACCGCCGCGACAAGCGCTTCGCAGACCGTCTGCGGCAGGTGCGGCGCTGTGCTCGCCCCCGGCGGCCCCGGCGGCGCAGAGAGCAGCTTCGCCGCGGAAACCACGATCGAACCCCTCGATGGAGAACCGACGGTCCCTCCCGCGAGTGGCGTCAGCGGTCCGCCGGGCGGCCGCCCCGAGACCGATTGGACGAACCAGCCCACGCAAATAGAACCGCGCCCCTCCACGGCCACCCCAGTGCCCGGCCCGATCGCGCGCTATACGGTGACCTGTGCTTCGTGCGGCGGCGCGAACCCCGAAGGCGCCATCAGCTGTCTCATCTGTGGCGAACCTCTTGAAGATGAACGCCGTGACCGGGGCGTGCTTGGCGCAATCGGCGCGGGAGGCGGCGCCGGTGGCCTCGGTGGCGCAGGCGTCGGCGCGTTTCTCGGCAAGGGCGCCGAGGCTGGCGGCAATATTCCCGCCCTTGGCGCCCAGGGCCAGGGTGTGCCCGCTCTCGGCGGTTCGGGCCCTCAGGCCCAGGGCATCCCGGGGTTGGGGGGTAGCGGACAGGCCCCCGCAGGCCCCATGGGTGGTGGAGGCGGCGGCGCCCAGGGAGCCGGCCAACCGGCAGCAGCCGGACATGGCGCTGGCGCAGGCGGACCTGGCGGCAGCCCCGGCGTGGCGGGGCCAGGCCAGAACGTTGGCTTCGACGGCGCCCCGGGTGGACAGCCTCCGGCCGGCCCTCTCGGAAACGCGCCGGCCCCTGGAGAGGGCTTCGGCGGAGCCCCAGGCTCTGGCGCTCGGCTGGGGACGCCCCCAGGTGCACCACAGCCTCCACCCCTCCCCGCCGCCGGGCCAATCGCCGTCGCACCACCCCTCGGAGGCGCGGTTTCCGGCGGCTCCATCCTCCCGGTGATCATCAAGGTCGCGCTCGGCACGACCGGCGTGATCATCGGCGGCGGCCTGATCGCCGTGATCATCGCCGCCATCCTTGTCTTTACGGGGGCGCCCTCCCCCTGCGTGAGCCGCATGCCCGTGGCCTCCCCCGAAGGCAGCGCCGCCCTCGATGCGAAATGGAGACAGTTCAAGCAGGTTGCGCAGACGAGCCGCGCCGAGGTCATCTTCAACGAGGACGAGGTGCTTTCGCGCGCCGTTGATTATCTCGCCGAAAAGGATGTCCCCCTCGAGAATCCCCAGATTCACTTCTGTCCGGACGGCCGTGCGGAGGTGACTGGCAAAGTGAACGCGCTCGGCCGCGGCATCAACGTCCGCCTGCGCGGCAACCTGGACCTCACCCAGGACCCGCCCGAGTTCGATATCGAAGATATCAAGGCGGGCAACCTGCCGTCCTCCATCGCCAGGACGATCGTCACCGGCCGGCTCGACAAGAACGGCGTGAAGAAGATCGCTTTCCCCGTCTCCCTCAACTCCGTGAGCATCAGCGACGGGCGTGTGAGCCTTCGCTCCGGCACGAAACCGACCGCGCCCCCTGACCGCAACGAAACCCCGACCGCACAACCGAACGGCTCACCGTCACCATCGGCCAGTGCTGCCCCGACGGATACTCCCGTCGTCATCGGCGGCGGCTCGCCAACGCCCACGCCAACACGCACCCCGACGCCGCGACCGGGCCAGACACCGCCCACCGCCACTCCCCCGAACACACCTACCTCGACGCCCACACCTACCTCGACTCCCACGCCGACATCCACGGTCACGGCAACGCCGACCAGTACGAACACGCCGACCAATACGCCCACCCCCACGAACACGCCCACCCCCACTCCGAAGCCGAGGACCAGCACAAACATCACTTCGACCGGCTCGGTGTCTGCGTCGACCACCTTTAACGCGAGCTTCCCGGCGAGCCGCGCGGTCGACGGCCGGCGGACCACGTCGTGGTATTCCGCCGGCAACCGCTCCCAGGTGGCACCCAGCTTCCTCTGGGTGGGCGCCGCCACGGAGACGATCAGCCGCGTGGTCGTCGTGATGAACCAGGACCCGGAGTTCCCCGGTTTCGGGTTCGGTTCGATGGTCATCCAGGTGCGGAAGGGCCAGACCGTCGTCAAGGAATCACCTTCGTTCGTCGCCAAAGGTGGAGGCGCGGACGTCGCCTGGGATACGGGCGGCGTCGATGGCGACCGCGTCCTGCTGCTCTTCTTCGACCCTGAGTCCGCCGACTGCGGCGGCATCGGCGAGCTGCAAATCTTCGCACTCAGGTAGCCGTGGCCGCGCCCACGGGCGGGTAGGGATTCTTGCCATGCCGGACGTATGACCACACCTCACCGGCGCGCCGTTGGCCTCTACCCTCGCGGCAGCCCCAGCCCTCGCTGCGCGATGATGTTGCGGTTGATCTCCGATGTCCCCGCCGCCACCGTGAGTGACACGCTCGACAGGTAAAGCGCGCTCGCCGCCCCCTGCAGCGGCGCCGTCGCCGGGTCCATGAGCTGCCCGCTCATTCCGAGCGTCGTCACCGCCACCCGCGCCAGCCTCTGGTGCAGCTCCGTCCCAAGCGTCTTCGCGATCGAGGCTTCGTAGTTTGGCGCCAGCCCCCGGCTCTGCATCCACGCCACCCGGTAGGAGAGCAATCGCCCCACGCGGAAGCTCACGCCGATGTCGACCAGCGCCTGCCGTACGGCGGGCCCATCCCAGAGCCGAGTCCCTGGCTGCTCGCGGCTCGGCGTGCGGCGTGCGTACTCCACCACTTCTTCATACGTGCGCAGTCCACCGATCACCCGGCCGATGCCGGAGCGCTCGAAGTCAAGCGTCGCCGTGGAGATGTACCAGCCGCGATTCTCCTCGCCGACAACCGCCTCCGCCGGCACGCGCACATCCTCGAAAAACACCTCGTTGAAATCAGCCCGCCCAGTCATCTGTGGCAGCGGCCGCACGCTCACCCCCGGCGACTTCATGTCGAGCAGGAAGTAGGTGATGCCCCGGTGCTTGGGCGCCGCCGGGTCTGTGCGCGCCAGCAGGATCATGTAGTCCGCGAGGTGAGCATTGGACGTCCAAATTTTCTGACCGTTGATCACGTAGGAGTCGCCGTCGCGCACCGCGCGTGTCTGCAGCGAGGCGAGGTCCGAGCCGGCGCCGGGCTCCGAGAACCCCTGGCACCAGCGGATCTCGTCCTTCACGATCAGCGGCAGGAAGTGCGCCTTCTGTTCCGCCGTCCCGAACAGGATAAGCGTCGGGCCCACGCGATCGGCGCCCATCGTCTGGCCCGCCGCGCGGTGGTAGGCCATCTCCTCGTTGTAGACGAGCTGCTGCATGTGGTCCGTTTCCTGGCCGCCATACTCCTTCGGCCAGGACATCGTCAGCCAGCCCCGTGCCGCCAGCTTCTTCGTGAACGACTCTCCGTCCCGCGCCTTCGGCAACTCTTGCGCGATGAACGACCGCACCTCGGTCCGGAACGCTTCCTGGCCGGGGGTGAAATGGAACTGCATGGCGCCCTCCGGAGGCTGGATTGCGCCGAGTATACGAGACCGCCGTCCACTCAGCGCCGAGCCTCCCACGTGATTCGCCTCCCATCGGAGCGAATGATCACCCGTCCGTCCTGGTCGGTGCGGAAGACGTGGCTGGCCTGCAGTGAATCGAGCGTCTCCGCCGCCGGGTGGCCGAAACGGTTGCCCGCGCCCGCCGAGATCAGCGCCAGCGAGGGCTTCACGGCCGCGAAGAACTCCGGCGTGCTCGTCTTCGAACCGTGATGTGGCGCCTTCAGCACGTCCGCCCTGAGCGCTGCTCCCTGCTCAGCCATGAGTGTCCGCTGTACGGGAGCTTCGATGTCGCCCGTCAGCAGGAACGTCGTCGCGCCGTAGGTCATTCGCAGCACGAGCGAGCGGTTGTTGAGCGCCGTGCCCTCGTAGTCTCGCGCCGGCCAGAGTACCTCGAAGTGCACGTCGCCCACGCTGAACGTCTCTCCCGCCACCAACGTCCGCGCCGCGCCAGCCCGCTCGCGGAAGGCACGGTAGTTGGCGGTGTCGTTCGCGTCGCCCGCCGTCAGCACCGTGCCCACATCGAAGCGCGCGAGCGCTCCTGGGAGCCCACCGATGTGGTCGTCCTGGGGGTGGGTGAGGATAACGAGGTCGAGCCGCTTGTCCCAGTGCGGTAGCGCGGCCCCAAGCTGGCGCGCGAGCCCGATGCCGCTTGGCCCGCCATCGACGAGCACGTTGCGGCCGCCGGGCGTGCGGATCAGGATGGCGTCGCCCTGGCCGATGTCGAGCATCTCCACTTCCAGCCGGCCGGGCCCGTCGAGGGGCAGGAACGAAATGCCCAGCACGACCGCCGCGCAGCCTCCGCCCGCGAGCGAAAGCGCCCCGCGGCGGACCAGGCGTGCGCGCGCTACAGGCCGTGGCCGGCGTAGCACCGGCGCGAACCGGCGATAGGCAAGCCAGCCGCCGGCCACATAGGCTGCGCCCCAGGCCATCGCCGCGCCGCTCCCGACGCCGGGCGTGTTCACCGCCGCGCCGGGGACCGCGGCCGACAGTTCGGCCACGCGTACGAGGCCCCATAGCGGGTAGAACGCGAACAACCCTGCCACCCAGCCGAGCGACGGGTGCACCACGCCCGCGAACGCCGCGACCCCAGAGAGCACGAACGCGAGCGCAAACAGCGGAGACGCCACGACGTTCGCGGCAACGCCGATGACCGATACGCGCCCGAAGGTGTGGGCCACGATGGGGAGGGTCGCGATCGTGGCCGAGGTCGTCAGCGCGAACGCTTGCACGGCGAACGGCGGTACTACGCTATCCAGCCGCACTGCGTTCAGTGCACGACCTGTTGCAAAGCGTATCCACGGCTCAAAGACCATCAGCCCGGCCGTAGCGGCGAGGCTGAGCTGGAAGCCGACGTCCGAGGCTACGCCCGGCGTGAACGCGGTCATCGCGATCGCCGCCGCCCCGAGCCCGTCCAGACCGCTCCGTGGCCGCCCCAACCACAACCCTCCGAGCAACACGAGCGCCATGATCGCCGAACGGACGACGCTCGGGCTGAAGCCCGCCGCGGCCAGATACGCCACGATCAGCAGTCCCGCCGGCAGCGTCGCCCAGTAGCGCCCGACGAGCGGCACGAACAGCAGGAAGGCGAGCGCCGCCACCAGCGCCACATTCGAGCCACTGACGGCCGTCAGGTGGGCCAGCCCCGACCGCCGGAAGTCGTTGGCGACTTGCGGCGAGAGACTGTCGTCGCGCCCGAACGCCACCCCCGCCGCCAGCGACGCCTCCGGCTCCGGCAGCGAACGTTGCAGCGAGCGCTCCAGGCGCAGACGCAGCGCGGTCGACCAGCGCTTCACGCTCGCCGTGGGCGGGCCTGCGCGCTCGACCCGCGGGAAGAGCATCGTGCCCACGACTCCCTTGCGCAGCAGGTACTCGCGGTAGCGGAAGCCGTCATCGAGCCGTTCGGGGGGCGCCTCCAGGTCGCCAGCGACGCGCAGGCGGTCGCCGGGCAGATAGCGCGCGTACTGGTTGAGCCGCACGAGCACGTCACCATCGGTGGGCCTGGTCTCGCCGCCACTGGTGACGCGCTCCACGTTGATGCGATAGCCCACGGTCGTCAGGCCAGGGTCCGGCTCCGAGGCGACGACCCCCTCGAGTATCACGCTCTGTCCGACCACCGCCGCCAGCGGCGGCAGATCACGTTCGATGGTCGCTTCGTACAGCCACCCGCCCACGAGGGCCGCCACCGCCGCGGCGGCCATCACCCACGCGCCATAGCGGCCGGCCAGTCGCCAGCCCAGTGGAGCCAGCGCGAACAGAGTGGCGCCTGCCACCCACGCCGGCCCGCCCCAGACGCCCACGCTCGCCATCCCGAAGAGCCACGCCAGCGCAATGACCGGTAGCGCCATGGCGGCCGAGTCTACGCTCCCCGCCCGTTGGGGTGGAACGGTACTCGATGGGCTCGTCCGCAAGGGCCGCCGCTAACTCGCGCACTGCGCCGCCTGGGCCAGGCGCATCGCGTAGCCCACGGTCTGGTGCGAAACGATCTCGAACGGCGCGCCTCCCGCGTCCCGCAGCTTTCGCCGGATGTGAGACATGTGCGTCTTCAGCAGGCCGGCGTCCGGGTCGTCGATCGAATCCCAGCCAAACACGAGCAGCCGGTCGATCGTGGCGAGGTTCGGATGGTGCTCGCACAGGCAGTAGAGTAGCCGCCGTTCCAGCTTGGTGAGGGACAATGTGTGACCGTTCTTCGTGGCCGAATAGGCCTCCAGGTCCACATGCAGGTCTGCGAGGCGGATGCCGCCCGTTGCCGACCGCGGCGCCTCACGGCTGGCCATGCGCCCCTCGATCCGCACGAGCACCTCGAAGGGGTTGTAGGGGCTGGCGATGCAATCCGCCGCACCCGCGCGCAGCACCGCCAGGGCGTCGCTCGCGCCCGGTTTTTCGCAAATCACGAACGTGCAAATGCCCGGGAACGTGGCCCCTAGCTTCGCGATCTGTTCGAGCGTCTCGTCGTCCACTCTCGCGACCGACACGATCGCCGCGGCCGGCTCGAACGGCATCCGTTCGAACAGTCGCGACAGGCTCGAAACGGAGATTGGCTGGTGGCCGCGCCGCTGCGCCACGAACATCAGGAGGTCGGCGGCGGCGGCGTCGGGTTCGGCGATAGCAAGGCGCAAGGCAGTCCTCCAGGCGGAATGATGTGGTCCGGTCGTGGCCTAGACCGGGGTGAAGCTATAGCCCACGCCGTGGACCGTGCGGATCATCTCCTCATTCCCTCCGCCCGTCCGGATCTTGTGCCGGAGCGAACTTACGTGGCCTTTGAGGAGGGTGGCGTCGCTGACGTTCTTGTAGCCCCAGACCTGCTCGCTAAGGAAGGCGTGGCTGAGCACCTGGCCCGGGTATTTCACCATCTCGCAGAGGATCTCGAACTCGAGCCGCGTGCAGTTGATGTTGATCCCGTCGAGGTAGGCCGCCTGGTTGGCCAGGTCCAGCTCGAGCCCCAGCGCCTTCAGCCGTGGCGGCGTCACCCGTTCCACCAGCTGTTCCGGCTGCACCCGGCGAGTGACCGCGCGCACTCTCGCCAGCAGCTCGCTGGGGTGGAAGGGCTTCGTCATGTAGTCGTCGCCCCCGCCATTGAGCCCGGCAGCGATATCGCTCGCGCGATCAAGCGATGAGAGGAAGATCACGGGGAGCCCCGGGATCGTCTCGCGCAGGCGACGGCAAAGATCCAGGCCCGAACCATCGGGCAGCACCACGTCGAGTACGGCGAGAGCGGGCGGCTTCTGCGAAGTGAAGCGCACCGCTCCTGAAGCACTCCCTGCTACCACCACGTCGTGAGAGTCGCGGCGCAACGTTTGGGAGATGATCTCCGCGTAGTCTTCGTCGTCTTCCACAACCAGGACGAGCATGGACACACTCCTTTCAGGCCGAGGCCCGCTGCTCACGGGCGGCTGCCCGGAGAGAGAATTCGAATGCTTCAGGGATGGCGAGCGCCCGCGCGTTCGCGAGCATGCGCGCCCGGCTCGTCGCTTCGAGCTTCATGGAGAGCGCGTGGAGGTGGGTGCGGACCGTGTTCGTCGATATCATGAGCTCCGCCGCGATCTCCGCGTTCGTGCAGCCCCGCGCCACCCGCTGGAGGATCTCCCGCTCCCGCCCCGTGAGCGCCGGACGCGCGATCGTCGATTCCGAAGGTGAGCGCTCCCCGTTCCCGTTCCGGCCGAGCGCTTCGCCGGCCATCCAGCGGACCATGTCGATCGGCACGTAACCTGGCCCTCCGTCGATCAATGTCGCCAACGCCATCGCGAACTCGGCCGGCGTCGAATCCAGCGTGACCGCGGCGCAGGCCCCTTCCGAGAGTGCCTGCGCTGCCGCCTCGTCCGGCCCGCGGCTCGCCGAGACGTAGAGCCAGCGTTCCGTCTCTCCCATGGTGAGCCGCACGCCTCCGCTGTCTTCTGCGGGCTCTTCTGCTTCCACCTCTACTGCGATGTCGCATCGCAGCACGTGGGCGTAGGCAGCCAGGGCCGCGCTCAGGAGCGATTCGTTCGCCGAAATGCGAAGGGTCACCATAAAGGACACACACCTTTGCTCAACGGTGGGTTCACCGTGTCCGCGTGTATTCCCGATCGACTCTGCGTGCCGTTCCCCGCCGATCTGTGCACCTGATTGAAACCGTTTCTCAACGACCGAAAAGTACGGTGAACCATCAGCGCGGGCGATTTGCGCGGTTGGCCGGAGGGACCATGGAACAAGAACAGCGCACGCTTGTGCCCCCTCCTGGTCTCGTCGCGCTCGTCGTCTATCTGCGCCCGGCCGCCCGTGGCCACCTGCTCGGACAACTTTCCGGTCTCGGCTTCTTCGTCGTCGAACACCAGGGCATCGACGGCGCCGTCGACGTCGCTACTGCGACCTGCGCCGATGTGGCCCTCGTATTTGCCACCGGCGACGACACACACGTGCGTCTGGTTGTGGAGCTTGCGCGGAAGGCTTCCCGCGCCGTCATCGTCGGCCTGCCAACGGGCGCAGACCTCAGCCCCTTCGCCGATACCGATGTGATGCGCTGCCTGCCGGACGAAGAGCTTGCAACCTCATTCGTCGCGATCCTGACTGCAGCCGCCGCCCGGGCACGGAAGCTCCGGGGGTCGGGCGACATCACCGGCAGCGTCCTCTCCTTCGGCGATATCGCCTTCGACCCCCGCCTGCCAGCGCTCTCTCGCGAAGGTCGTAGCCGCGTGCTTTCCCGTTCCGAGCGCGCGGTCCTGCTCCGCCTGGCCTCAACCGCCGGGCGCCCGGTGGACGGCCACGACCTGGAGCGGGCCGCCACGCCGCCCGGCGCGACTATCCATGCCGGCTTCCTGAAAGCGATCATCCTCCGCCTCCGGCGGAAGATCAGTGACATCGGCGGCGACCCGGAGCTTCTTCAGACCGTGAGGGGATTCGGCTACGTGCTCGCGAGAGACGGCGCCTGAACATGTAGCCGCCCGGCCAGGACAACCCGGCGCCATCCGTCGCGCGTCGTAGCGCCGTCCATGGCGTTTCCATAGCGCGCACGGAGGTGAGGTTTGGGATCGTTGGCACAATGGCTGCCGTGCGGCCTCGCTCACGCTCTCGGCCCGCTGCTGGTGACAGTCGCTTCCGCCCTCAGGCTGCGGGCGCCGGCAACGTGAACCGCGCGCGGAAGTGCCCGTCCGCCGAAGCGGTCGAAACGCTCCCCCCGAGCTGGGTCGCGAGCCGCTGGGTGACGACCGTCCCTAGCCCACGGCCGCGGTGACCGCACACCATTGCCGCTTCGTTGAGTACGTCGAGCGTTACGCCTGCCGGCGTCGCGTCCAGTTCCACGCCAATGCAGCCGCCCGGCCGGCCGTGGTCCAGGGCGTTACTCAGCAACGACTGCACGAGCGTCTCGAAGGCAGCCCGCGACCCGTGCACCTCTGCCAGTCGCGCCGCCGTGCTCGCCCGCAGCGTCACCGGCACATCCAGGCCGCGCATCGTCACAACGATGTCGTCCACGATCTCCGCCGGTTGGAACGCTGCCTCCGATCCTGGCTCTTGCGGCCCTTCGAGCCCGCACATCTCACTCGCGGTCCGCAACATCCGTTCCGCGGCCCGCACGATCATCTCACAGCGCAATCGCAATTCGCCGTCCTGAGCTTCGCCCGCGGCCGAACGGGCGGCCGTCACCACCAGCGCGAGCGGCGCCCGCAACTCGTGGTAGGCCATGGTCAGCGGGTCAGTGGCTGGAGAGTTCACCCTTGGTCAACCTCACGGTTACGCGCCGGTTACCACCCATCGTAGGAACCGCCCCCCCAGTTCGTAATCACCCGCGCGGACGATTTTTGGACGGACCCGGACTAATCCACCATGGTTGAGGGAAGGTAGCCGCGCGGGTGCAGACCGGTGGCCAGTCGTTACCGACGACCCCGCGTCTAGTCCGGTGACCAGTCTTCGCGCGTGGCCCGGTAGAGCCGCA
>JAYUAG010000168.1:0-5276 GCA_043741475.1 Thermoflexaceae bacterium
TCGTTCCTTGTCAGCACCGTCGGTACCGATGCCGCTACCACAACGTCGCTCTTCGCTGGTCTCCTCCCCGCCATCCGGCCGGGCGCCGGGGCAGAGCCCCTCGGCTTTCACATGGAAGGCCCGTTTATCAATCCCGCTCGCAAGGGCGCCTTCGACCCACGCATGCTCCGGCCGCCAGACCCGGCCGAGTTCCTTCGCCACCAGGTGGCCGCTGGCGGCCATATCCGCCAGGTTACGCTCGCACCCGAGCTGCCGGGCGCTCTCGACCTGATCCGGGCCGTCACTGGTTCGGGCGCCATCGCCGCCGTGGGCCACACCGACGCAACGGTCGGCGAAGCGCGCGAGGGCTTCGCGGCCGGCGCCTCGCACGTCACCCATCTCTACAACGCGATGCGGCCGCTCCACCAGCGCGAAGGTGGCCCGAGCGTCGCCGCGCTCCTCGACCGCGCGGTCTCCTGCGAACTCATCTCCGACGGCGCCCACGTTGCCCCGGATGTCCTGCGCATGGCCTACGCCCTTCTCGGGCCAGGACGGACGGTCGTCGTGACGGACAACCTCAACATCGCTGGCACCGAGGCGACTACGGGTCGCTTCGCAGGCATGGACGTCGAAGTCAGCGGCGCCAAGGCCGTCCGCGCCGACGGCACGATCGTGGGCAGTGTCGCAACCATCGACCAGCACTTCCGCAACGTCGTCGCCTGGCTCGAACTGGATCTTCCAACAGCCTTCCAGCTCTGTTCCACGAATCCCGCCCGCATCGCTGGCGCCCACGGCCGCAAGGGCAGCATCGCCGAAGCCATGGACGCCGACCTGGTCTTGCTCGACGCGTCCCTCGAGGTGGCGGCGACGGTCTGCCGCGGCGAGGTCGCATTCCGGCGATCCTCCGGCATGTAGACACGATGTGATGGTGCGACGCTCCCCTCGCCCCGAATGGGGAGAGGGGACGGGGGTGAGGGCGGGATGCCCGGCGTGGTCGTTGACGGCGCCCGGCATCCCGGTCACGTAAGCAGGCTCGCCGCTCCCTCATCCAGCACAACCGTCAACGCTGGATGCTCCTGCAAGAAACTCGCCGGGCAGTCTCGGCTGACCGGCCCCTTCAGCGCGCGCGCCACCACCTCCGCCTTGGCCGCCCCGCTTGCCAGCAGGATCGCGCGGGTGCTTTGGAGCAGCTCCTTCAGCCCGAGCGTCAACCCCCACCCGGGCGTCCCGGCGCCCCAGCATGCCCGAGCTGACTCGCGCGTCTCGGCCCTGAGCGTCGCCGCGTGCGCCCCACGCGTTCGCTCCGTGCCAGGTTCGTTGAACGCCAGATGGCCGTTCAGCCCGATGCCGAGCACCACTACGTCGAGGCCCCCGGCCGTGCTCAGGGTCGCGCCCAAGCGGGCCGCTTCCCGGCTCGCTGATGCGCTCTCAGGGTCGAACTGTCCAACCGCCGGCGCGCCCGCGATCGAATCCCAGTAGCGCGCGAAGAACGCCCGGTTCGAACAGGGGTGGTCGCGCGGCCCGCCGTATTCGTCGATCGCGAAAGGCCGGAGGTGGCCGATGCCTATCGCCCGCGCGCGTACCGCTTCGCCGAGCGCCTGGTAGAGCGGGATGGGCGTGTTCCCCGTCGCGAGGCCGACCACCGGCGCGGCAAACGGCGCGCACGCTTCCAGGAATATCCCGAGCGCCGCCCGGCCGAAGTCCCCGGCTGGCACGACCACCGGAGATACGCTCACGGGCCACTCCTCTCAATCAGCGCCCGCAGTTCGCGCAGGGCCGCGGGTATACGCGGGCCGTACCACCACAGCAGTTTGCCATCGACGACGCGCGTGGGCGCGATCGTGCTCCACTCGTCGGCGTCCGCCTGGTTGAACGGGTACGGCTCATCCGGGAGGAGGATCAGTTCCGGCTTCAGATCCACCGCTTCCTGGCGGCTCACGGCAGGATACCGCGTCCGCTGCGCGAGGATGTTCTGCCCGCCCGCGTGGAGGAGCAGGTCGTGGCCATACGTATCCGCAGCCAGGCCCATCAGCGGTTCCTTCCAGATGGCCACGAAGACACGCCGCTGGAGCTGTGGGATCTTCGCGAGTTCGAGCGCTATCTCGCTGGTCAGCGTCAGCGCGCTGCGTTCGCGCCCCAGCCGCTGTGCGAGCTCCGCGATCATCGTGACCGCCTCCGCCACCGAGTTCGGGTCTGTCACGAGGACATCGAGACCGGCTGCGCGTAGCGCCTCAATGTCCTCGCGGCGATTCTCCTCCTTGTTCGCCACCACAAGGT
Organism: Thermoflexaceae bacterium; assembly: GCA_043741475.1. Classification (GTDB taxonomy): domain Bacteria; phylum Chloroflexota; class Dehalococcoidia; order Tepidiformales; family Tepidiformaceae; genus JAGQHB01. The sequence goes on from JAYUAG010000168.1 coordinate 2,257, forward strand.
CCGGCCGAAGCGCGACGATCGCTGACACCTTCGGGTTCTTCGTGCCGCCATAGGCCCGCACGCCGCGGACGGACGCCGGCTCCGTGCAGAACGTCGTCCGCCCCACCAGCATCTCTTCGCACCCGAGCCAGCAGATCATCTCCGTGAGACTCGGCACGAGCGACACGATTGCGGTCATCGCCCGAGCCTACGCGAACACGCCTCCACGCAGGAGAGCATTGTGTGGCAGCCGCGCTATTGCGGCGTGCCAAGGGTCACCTGCACCGTGAGCTTCTGGGCGCCGCGCAGGATCTGGACATCGACCTTCTGGCCGGCGTGGTTGCGGATGAGCGCCACCGCCAAATCGGCCTCGTTGCGGATCTCAGACGTCCCGATTTTCGTGATGACATCGCCGCCGCGGATGCCGCCGATGTCGGCCGGCCCCCCGGCCGCCACCCCGCCGCTCTGCGGGACAATGATGCCCATCGTGCTATCGGGCAGTCCAAGCTCGCGCGCCTTCGCCGGGCGCAGGCTGGCGAAGTTCGCCACGCCCAGCAGACCCCGGTTCACCGCGCCGTTCGCGCGGATCTCCTCATAGACCGCCTTCACCATGTCTACGCCCACCGCGAAGCCGATGCCGCTGGCGCTACTGCCGGGGTTCGTTGGGTCCTGGATGAGCGAGGTGTTCACGCCGATCACCTCGCCGTAGAGGTTGATCAGCGGCCCGCCGCTGTTGCCGTGGTTGATCGCCGCGTCCGTCTGCACGGCGCCGAGGATGTCGCTGTTTTCTGCGATCGCCCGGTTCTTCTGGCTGACGATGCCGCGCGTCACCGAGTAGCTCGGCCCTTCGCCGCGCGTCAGGTCCAGTGCATACCCGATCGCGATCACGTCCTGGCCGATCTCCACGTCTTCGAGCCGGCCGAGCTTGAGCGGCTGGAACTTCGCCCCATCGATCTTGACGATCGCGATATCGGCGCGTGGATCCGCCCCCACCACCGTGCCAGCCACCCGCGAGCCGTCACTGAGCGTCACGTTGACGGTCGTTGCCGCCTTACCGGTCCGCGTCAGCACAACATGGTTATTGGTGACGATGTAGCCGTCTGTGCTGACGATGAAGCCGGAGCCAACGCCACCGCCGGTCTCGATCCGGACGATCGCCGGGTCCGCGATTTTCACCACCTCGGCCACGGTCAGCTGCGCGGGCCGTGCGTTCGTTTGCACCGAAGTGGCTGCGGCTGCGGGCGCGGCCGTGGTCGCCGCGGTCTGCTGCGGGTCCAGCGTCGGCGAGGCGCTGTCCAGCAGTCCCTTCTCCGAACAGCCCGCCGCCAGTCCGCCGATGAGGGCGAGCCCGGCGATGATGCCAGCTGCCTTCGATGTAAACGTGTTCATCTGGAGGTCCTTCGTGCTTGCTTCAGTCAGTGTCGGCGACCGCCGGGCAATCCACCGTAAACCGTCGAACGGCCCGGTAAAGGGTCGCGTGCGTGGCCATAGACTACGTGTATGATGCAGGGCAGAGCTATCGATGACTTTTAGTGGGCATCCAGGCGCCTCTGGCATTCGTAGCCTTGGTAGAGCCAACGAACGCGATATCGCGTCCCCCGGGCTCGAACGCCTCAACTGGCCGGATGAGCGTCTCATGAGTGCCATTGCCGCCCGCGACGAACTCGCCTTCGCCGTCCTCTATGACCGCTACGTGGACCTTGTCTATTCCGCCTCCCTTCGCGTCCTCGCGGATTCCCAGCTCGCCGAAGACACCACCCAGGACATCTTCGTCCGTCTCTGGCGCCGCCCTGAGACCTTCATCGCCGAACGCGGCCGGTTCATGAGCTGGCTCATGAGTGTCGTCCGCAATCGTGCCGTCGATGAACTGCGCGCTCGCGGCCGTCGCCTCCGCCGCGAAGCCTGCACCATCAACGCGAACGACGAGGACACGCTCGCCGCCATCCCCGGCACCACCGACGACCCCCTCTCCTGTGCCCAGCTCCACGAAGACCAGGCCAAAGTGCGCGAGGCGCTCGCCCTCTTGCCGCGCGAACAGCGCCTCGCCCTCGAACTGGCGTACTTCGGCGGTCTCACGCAAAACGAAATCTCCGTCACCCTCCAGGAACCCCTGGGCACAGTGAAGACGCGCATCCGCCTCGGGATGCAGAAGCTGCGGCGCGCGCTCGCAGGCCAGGTCTAGCGGAGCGAAATGGAAACGGCACACATCACCCCAGAACACGCGGACGAATTCGCCATCGGCGCCCTCGACACTGAGGCGGCGCGGGCTGTCACCCTCCATACGGCGACCTGCCGCCACTGCGCGAGCCTCGTCGCCCAGAGCCGGCGCGTGGCGGCCGCCCTCACCCTGGGCGTGCCCCACCATTCGCCCCCGCCGCGTCTCCGCCGCAGGGTGCTCCGTTCCGCAGGTATCTTGCAGCCCGCGCCACTGCGTTGGGCCGCGCGCATCGTCGCCGCGGGCGCGGGGATCGCCGCGGTGATCATCGCCATCGCCGCCCTCACCGGCCTTGTTGGCGTCCGCAGTCAGGTTAACCAGCTTCGCCAGGACAACGTGCGGCTCGACGTCCGCCTCCAGGAAGCGCTCGCACAGAAGGTCGAGATCGCCGCGATCACCCGCGAACTCAATGCCCAGCAGCGTGGCGCCGCCGACCTCCGCGCCGCCGCGGGCGGGGACCGCGATCTCCTTATCGCCCTCCTTTCGCCCGAAAGCAGCATCGCGGATGTCTACACCACCGATGAGTCGGCGTCGTCCGTGGGGCGCTTCATCTGGGATTCCGGCCAGAAGAAGGTCTGGTTCGTGGCCAGCGGCCTGAAGGAACTGAAGGATGGCCAGACCTATCAGCTCTGGGTGGGCACAGGCGGCAAGTTCGTCAGTCTCGGCAGCTTCAACGCCGGCGCCTCCGGCCTCGCTCGCTTCGAAACCCTCGTCCCCCTCGGCGTCGAGGGATACGAGACCGCCGTCGTGACGATTGAGCCCGCGCCCGGCGCTCCCACCCGCTCTGGCCCATCCGTGTTTGTGGCGAACCTGAGCGCGCTTCGCC
>JAYUAG010000169.1:0-2175 GCA_043741475.1 Thermoflexaceae bacterium
TGGTGGGACCGTGGCGGCGGCGTTCGGCGTAGACTGTCGGCCAGAGGTGTCGCGATGGGTGAAAAGGAAACGAACGCGGGTTTAGCCGCGCGATCCGGACAGTTGAATGTGTCCGCCAGTCCGGGTGGAAGCGTTCCTGCTTCAGCGGCGGCTGGTCCTCCGGTGGATAGTGGGGCCCCGCAACCGGCCAGCCTCCAATCCAATCCCGCCTACGTTACGCCTGGCCACGCTGGGGAGATGCCTGCCATCTAGGCGCGCTCGGGAAGCCGCGGTAAGCCCGTTTACGGATCACGCGCTCCGCTCCGTTCGCGCGTGAAATGATTCATTGCTCTGAGCGCCGCGAGCGCCGACCGAAAGGACGGCACTCTTCATCGGCTCCGCCTAGCGCTGGCGTCCAAACTACTGGGCGGCGCGGTCCGCACTCAGAAAAAACGCGGCGAGACAAGGCAACTCGATTCCCGTTGGGCGCGAAGGTGGGCGGCCATGTCGGCCTCCTCGACCTCGAGCTTCTCCCGTTTCTGGGCCGCCTTCAGGTCCCGGTTTTTCAGGGCCATGCCAACCCTCCAAGCTTGGTTGGTGCGCACAACTCACTCGTTCGGGGAGCGAAGTCAACGAGCCCGAAATGCCCGAGAATGGAGAATCGCGATGACGAACGCCGCTGAACCAGACTATGGGCTGCTTGATCGTGCCGGGATATCGGGCAACGTCTTCTACCCTCGCCCAGATCACGTGCCTCCACCGGCGGGCGCGCTCGACCTGACGCTCGGTGTCGCGCCCGGGGTCCATCTTGGCGCCCGCTTCTATGCCGGCAGCCGTACCGACCCCACCATCCTCTACTTCCATGGCAACGGAGAGGTCGCGAGTGATCACGACGACGTCGCTCCGTTTTACGCTCAAATCGGCGTGAGCCTCCTTGTCGTCGAGTTTCGAGGCTACGGCACGAGCAGCGGGTCTCCGTCGTTTGCCGCGCTGGTAGCCGACGCGCGAGCCGTGGCTGGCTGGTGCCACGCGTTCCTTAATGAGGAAGGCTTCACGGCAGCCAGGTTCGTCATGGGAAGGAGCCTCGGCGCTCATCCTGCTCTTGAGATCGCGGCTCGGGTCCCGGCGCATTTCGACGGACTGATCCTCGAGAGTGGGGCAGGCAATCTCCGCCGTTTCGCATCGCGACTTGGTCTCGACGCACAGATGGCGGAGGACCTGGTCGCTTCGCATGAGAGGAAGATCAGATCCATCGCGCTTCCCCTATTGATGATCCACGGTGAGCGGGACGAGCTCGTGCCGCTTTCCGGTGCGATCGAGACGTATGACCTGATCAGTTCGAATGAGCGGGAACTGGTGATCGTGGCCAACGCGGGCCACAACGACCTACTCTGGGTTGGCCAGCGCCAGTACTTCGCCGCAATTGGGGCGTTCGTCGCCAGGCACTCTCTCTGATCCCCCGTGCCCCATACCACGGTGATCGCATACTCCATTCTTTCCGCCTTCTTCCCGGACGGAGGATGCGATGGGGGCGCTCAGGAGGCGGGGTCTCCGGGCTGCGTCAGCGGTTCGTCGGGCAGCGGAGGGACGTCGTCAGGGTCGGTGAGGCCGCCCTGGCTGGCGAGCGAGCCAAGCAGCTTCTGGAGGGTCGCGGTCGTCGAATCCGAGGAGGTCTACGTCGCTGTCGTCGGCGCGCAGCGTGCCGAGCGGGGCTGCCAGCTCGTCCTCCTCCCACTCGGCCCCACTGGGCGTTGTCGCGAAGCGCGCGTTCCTTCGCCAGTTGCTCGGGTATGTCCTCGACGATCGCCGGGATCGTCTCCATGCCCAGGTACTGGGCGGCGCGGTAGCGCATGTTGCCCGCGTAGATCGTGCCGTCGGCCATCGCCAGGAGGGGCCGGTGGTGGAGGAACTCGGGGTCGGCTTCGATCAAACGGCAGAGGTTCGCGAATCGCTCGTCCTTGATCGAGCGCGGGTTTCCGGGGGCAGGCGTCATGGCGGCGAGCGCCGGTCGTTGTCGCTCTCGGAATCAGGTCGTCCATCTCGCCTCCCCAACGAAAAGCGCCGTCACCTTTCGGTGTGGCGCTCGGAGGCGCTCATAAACGCTGTTTTGCTGAGTGCGGTCTACCACGACCACGCCAGTGGGACGCCTGTCGATGTAATGCCCAAATCGTGTCGGAGCATCTGGGCTAAGCTGCG
>JAYUAG010000170.1:0-12124 GCA_043741475.1 Thermoflexaceae bacterium
CGCTCGGCGAGGAAGGCGGCCGTCAGACCGTCGGCCGCCTCAGCCACGACCACGATGTCCAGCTCAGATTGGAGCTGCATCGCCAGCCCCGCCGCACGACCGGCTCGGCGCCGACGAGCAGGACACGAAGCGTCGAAGGGGCCGCGACTTGTTGAGCACGCTCGTCCATGCACTGAGAGTCGGCCGAAAGGAGACCTGGGCGCCTCGGTCTTTGGGATGAACGCGCCGCCCCGCGGGATTGGTATACTACCGGCTGCGGCGGATCGACTGATCGACCGTTGGCCGGGACAACGTGGCGGCATGAATGGTGTTGCAACCACGTTTCTGCAGCTCGCACGTCCGTATTTCGGCGAGGCGCGGCACTGGGATCCAGGAGGCACACGACGTGGTTGACCGGCCGATACGGATTCTCGTGGTCGATGACCATGCCGTGGTGCGCCAGGGCTTGAAGATGTTCCTGGGGCTCGACCCCGATCTTGAAGTGGTTGGGGAGGCGCAGGATGGCGCCGAGGCGCTGCGCCGCGCCCACGAACTGCGACCCGACGTTGTGTTGATGGACCTGCTGATGCCCGTGATGGATGGGATTACCGCCATCGGGCGGCTGCGTGCGGAGTTGCCGGAGATCGAGGTTATTGCGCTGACAAGCGTGCTCGAAGACGCCTCGGTGGTCGGCGCCGTGAAGGCGGGCGCGATCGGGTATCTCCTCAAGAACACCGAGTCGGATGCGCTTTGCCGGGCGATCAAGGCGGCGGCCCAGGGCCGGGTGCAGCTCTCGCCGGAAGCGGCGGCGCGCCTGATGCGTGAGATGCGCCACCCTGAGAATCCGGACGCGCTCACGGAGCGCGAGACGGAGGTGCTTCGCCTGCTCGCCAGGGGCCGCGCCAACAAAGAGATCGCGCGGGACCTTTCGATCGGCGAAAAGACCGTGAAGACGCACGTCAGCAACGTCCTCAGCAAACTCGGTGTGCAAAGCCGCACGCAGGCGGCGCTGCACGCGGTCACCACGGGCCTGGTGGCCGCATCAGACCTCACGCGGCACTAGTGTAGTGTCTCGTAAGTGTCATTAGCTTGTACAATCTCCCCATGGAGAGAGTGAGCATCAGTCTTTAACCAGAACCCGCGACCATTCATGTGGACCGCCTCCGTCGAGAAGATCGTGGAAAAGGTCGGCCGAGCTAAATAAGCGTTAGAGACAGGCTCCTAGCGGGAAGGCCCTCCAGGGAAGTGACGATGCCAAGGCCAGTCCGACCGCAGCGCAAGTTTCCGGATTCCGGGCGTATTGCCGATCTCGCCCGGCAGTCGCGGCAGAACGCGCTGCTCGCGGCCATCGCCGCAGACATTGTCCTCGCTCGGCCCGTAGCAGAGACGCTGCAGCGCATAGCCTCCCTGGTCCCAGCGGCGACAGCGGCGGTCGCAGCATCGATCTCGCTGCTCGATGTCTCCCGGCAGCGCATCAGCATGGTCGCCGGGGAGGGGTTGCCGGCGGAGCTGCTCGAACGGGATCGAGGGGCGGATATTGGCAGTCTGCCGGAGAGCGAGCGCCTCTTCACGCTCGGGAAGACGGCGCTGCTCACCCACCTCAGTGATGCGCCTGCGATGGAAGGGGAGCTGGGCGCTTATTGCCGTGCCTTCGCCGCCACTGCCATCGGGTCGATAGCGATCGTACCTCTTCGGCTGCGGGCCGAGACTATCGGCACGCTGAACGCCTACTACCGGGCGGAGACAGGGCCACCCGCGGCCGAGGTGGGCCTGCTGGAAGCGGTCGCAAACCAGGTGGCGATGGCGACCGAAAACGCACGCCTGTTCCGGAGCGCCGAACGCGGCGAGCGCCACAACGCGGCGCTCGCGGCGGCGCTGGCCAGCGCGACGGTGGATCAGTCCCCGCGAGCCGTGCTCGATGCAATCGCCGAGGCTGTCGTGGCGGCCACAAATGCGGAGGCCTGCGGCATCTTTTCAGTAGACGCGGAGCGGATCCGAATGTCTGGCGGGGCGGGATTGCCGGCCGCGTTTTTCGATGCGTCTGACGGACTCGGCGATGGTCCAATCACTGTCGCTGCCCTGCGCGCGACGAGGCGTCCGTTGGTGATCCGCGCGGGTGCGCGCCTGCGCCTGCTCGCCACGCCCGCCTATGCGGCGGTCCACCACTTCCTCAGGGAGATGACGTGGGACACGCTGGTAGTGGCCCCGATTGCGTATCGGGGCCACCCCATCGGGGGGTTGAATGCCCTGTATGCGCCGGGCGTGTTCCCGGATGGGGAGGAGCAGACGCTCCTCCAGGCGTTCGCCAACCAGGCGGCGGTGGCGATCACGAATCTCCGGCTATTCGAAGAGGCGGCGCGGAGCGCCCGGGAAAACGCGGCCCTCGCGGCCATCGCCGCGAACATCACGCTGGGACAGCCACTGCGCGAAACGCTCGATGCCGTGGCCGCAAACATCATCTCGGCGACCGATGGCATCACCTGTACGATTTCGATCACGGACCCGTCCACGGGAGAGCTGACGTTTGCGGGCGCAGCCGGTCTGCCGCCGCGGTTCATGGAGTTTGCCGGGCCCCTGGCGGAGCGCCCCGGAAGCCAACGGAACCTCGCCATGAGTTCCGGCCGGGCACTGGTGTCCCACTCCGCGAAGGAACAGATCCTGTCCAACGAAAGCTTCCGCCCGCTCCACGCGATCCTCGCCGACGCCAGTTGGGACACCGTCGTCACCATCCCCATCGCCTATGGCAACCACCCGATCGGTGCGATCCAGGTGGGGTATCGGGGCGCCGCCGAACCGTCCGCCAACGATTGGCGGTTGCTCGACGCGATAGGCGATCAGCTCGCGGTGGCGGTGGAAAACGCCCGGCTCTTCCGGGCCAGCGAACAGACAGCCAGGGAGAACAGCGTGCTCGCGGACATCGCCGCGAGCGTGGCCCTTGACCAGCCGATCCGGGAGACGCTGAACGCCATCGCCGCAAACGTGGTGCGGGCGTCCGGCGCGGTGGCCGCGAGCATCCATCTGGTGGATTTCGAGACTGACACTGTGCGGATGTCGGGCGGAGCGGGTTTCCCGCCGCTCCTCATCGACGCGACCGAGACGCTCTCTGCTTCGGCGATCGTTTTCGGCGAGGGCATCGCCACGGGCGAAGACGTCCTCATTCCCAACGGCCGCGAGCTGCTGCTCTCGAACCCGGCATGGGCGCCGTTTCGAGACTACCTCGAGAGCGCGGAATGGGATGCGGCGCTTTGCCTGCCGATCGTGTACCGGGGCCGGCCGCTGGGCGTCCTCCAGTCAGTCTTCCGCAGGGGCGGGACGGTTTCAGCGGAGACGAGGACCCTCCTGCGGGCGGTCACGGGCCAGGTGGCGCTAGCTGCGGAAAACCTCGGACTGTTCGATCAGGCGGGGGCGCGCGTGGCCGAACTGGAGGCGTTGGCCGCTATCTCTGCCAGCCTGACGGTTGTCCAACCGCTTCAGACGACGCTGGACAACATCGCCGCGACGGTGGTCTCGGTGACGCGTTGCGTGGGCGCCGCCGTGCTCCTTCGAGGCACTCCTGCAACGGTTGAGGTGGCGGCGGCGCATGGGATAGAGCGGGGCTTTGCGGACTTGGCGAAAGCTGCGTTCGCCTCGGGCCGGCTCTCCGGGCCCGTTCAAGCCGCGATGGAGTCTGAAGACGACATCATGGTGCTCGAAAGGGATCGCGCCGGCGGGCTGAGCAATCCGGGCGATGGGGATCTGCGCGACCTCATTGTCGGAGGGCCGTTCGCGGCCGTTGTGTTGGTGCGGCTCCGCTACCAGGGCCGGAACCTGGGGCGGCTGATCGGCTTCCTGCCTCGCGGACAGGGGGCGCGCCCGCGCGATATCGACCTGCTGCGGGCGATCGCCGACCAGGCGGCGGTCGCTATCGAAAACGCCCGGCTCTTCGAAGAGTCCCGCCAACGCGTCGCGGAACTGGAGGCAGTGAGCGCCATCGCCGCAAGCCTGACGCGCATGGAGCCCCTGGCGAGCACGCTGGACGCGCTCGCGGCCCGGATCACTTCGGTGACGCCTCTGGTCGCCTGCGCGCTCACGTTGATTGACGGCGAGGGCCGGGCGCGGCTCGTAGCCGGCGATGGTCTGCCCGTTGGCTACATCGAGCGCCTCAATGAATCGGGCGCGCCCTTCATGTTCGAACGGACCAGGCCGGCGCTCGAACACGACGTCGTCGTGATCGAGGACTTCCGCCGCCGTCTCATGGAGGATCCGCTTCTCGGCGGCGTGCAGGACCTGTGGATTGGAGTCGATTGGGAGACGGCGATATTCTCGGGGATCCGCTACGAGGGGAAGATGATCGGTGTACTCGGCGGCTACCTGCCGGCGGGCGTGGCGGCGACACCGCAGCTCACGGACCTGCTACGCGCGGCGGCGGACCAGGCCGCGGTCGCGATCGAGAGCGTCCGCGTGTTCGAAGAGTCGGGCCGGCGCGTTGCTGAACTGGAGGCGCTGAGCTCCATCGCGGCCAGCCTGACGTTCGTGCAGCCACTACAGACGACACTGAAGACGCTGGTTGAACGGGTCGTCGCAGTTACGGAATGCCTCACCTGCACGGTGCGTGTCCACGATGCGCGGGGAGAGGGCCAGCTCGTCGCCCAGAGCGGGCTGCCCCCGGAGTGGTTGGAAGTCGTGCAGGGGACGGCGGACAGGCGCGCAAGCTGGGCGCCGGCCATGCATGCCGCCCTGAACCTCGATGGGGTGTTCGTCCTCGCCGATGCTCCCCGGCGGATGCTGGCGGAGCCAGCCTATGCCTCGGTCCACCACCTGCTTGGAGACGTACCCTGGGAAACGCTCGCGATCGTGCCACTGCGTTACCAGGGCCGCACGCTCGGACAGCTGAGCGGCTCGTTCCGGCGAGGATTTAAGCCCGGTCGTCGCGACCTCGACCTGCTCAGGGCGATCGCGGATCAGGCGGCGGTGGCCACGGAGAGCGCCAGGCACTATTCCGAAGCGCAGCAGCGAGCGCGGGAGAGCCAGGCGCTCGCCGATATCGCCGCGAGTATCACCGTAGACCAGTCGATCCGGGCCACCCTGGACACCATCTCGCGGGGCGTGGTGAGCGCCAGCAGCGCGGTGGCGAGCAGCGTCTTCCTGGTGGACATGGCGAGCGACCGGATCACGGCGGCGGGCGGGACAGGGGTCGAGCCCGGACTGCTCGATGGGATCGAGCAGTCGGTGCCGGCCTCGCGTGCGTTCAGCATCGAGACTCTGCAGGCGCACCAGACAATATTTTCGCCGGATGCGCGGGCGGACATGGCCGCGGACCCGGCCTTTGCGCGGATCGCGCCGTTCCTGCGCGCGGCCCAGTGGGAAGGCGTGATGGTGGCGCCGATGCTCTACCGGGGGGTACCCTTGGGGACGGTCAACGCCGCCTTCCCCGCGGGGGTCTCGCCAGCGCCCCACGAAGAGGCGCTCGTGAAGGCGATCGCGAACCAGGCCGCGATCGCGGTCCAAAACCTGAAGCTGTTCACCGAAGCCGAGGGCCGCGCCCACCAGCTCGCTGCGCTCTACCGCGCGGACGAAGAGCTGCACCGCTCCCTGAAGCTCGAGGACGTGCTCCAGGCGCTCTTGCACCTGGTGGTGGATACGCTGGCCGCGGACGACGCCGCGCTTATCCTCTGGGAGCGCGGGACGCCACGGCCGGAGCTGCTTACGGCGCTGCCGCACCCCGCGGCACAGCGCGAACGCGTCATCGCGAGTCTGATAACGCACCGCGATGCGACGGCGATCGGAAGGACGGCACACCACCCGTTGAGGGTCCACGCGATTGAGGACACCACGGCTCAATCCCCGGCCTTCCGCGAACGAACCGCGGACGTGGGCATCCGCAGCGTGCTGGAGACGGTGGTGGTCGTGGACGGAGAGATCTTCGGCTTCCTGAGCGCGCTCTACCGCAAGCCACGGGCCTTCGAACAGGCCGATACGAGGCTGTTTGGCGCACTCGCCCGGCGCGCCAGCCTGGCGATCGAAAATGCCCGGCTGTACGAACAGGCGCAGACGCTGGCGGCTGTGGAAGAGCGGCAACGGCTGGCGCGCGAGCTCCACGACTCGATTTCGCAGGCGCTCTATGGCGTGGCACTGGGATCGCGGACGGCGCGCACTCTGCTGGACCGGGACCCACAGAAGGCGATTGAGCCGGTCGAATACGTGCTCTCGCTCGCGGAGGCTGGCCTGGCGGAGATGCGGGCTTTGATCTTCGAGCTGCGTCCCGAATCGCTCGCAATGGAAGGACTCGTAGCAGCGATCGAGAAGCAGATGGCGTCGACGCGCGCGCGCTACGGCGTCGCGGTGGAGGCACAGATCTGCGCCGAACCGGACGTCCCGCTCGGCGTGAAGGAAGCGTTCTACCGGGTTGCGCAGGAGGCGCTCCACAACGTCGTGAAGCACGCCCGCGCGACGCGCGCCGACCTTTCGCTTCACTATGCGGAAGGGGTATTGACGCTTGACCTTCGGGACGATGGCCAGGGGTTTGACCCTTCGGGGGACTTCCCCGGACACCTCGGTTTGCGCTCCATGCGCGAGCGGATCACCAAGCTTGGGGGGACGCTCACGATCGAGAGTGCCCCGGGTGAAGGGGCGCGGCTGCGGGCGAGCGTGGCTGTCGTCGGCGCTCCAACGGCCTACGCAGGGTAGGATAGCGATATGCGTGGAGCCACCTTCCGAATCGCGCGGGTAACCGGCATCGACATCGAGATCCATTTCTCGTGGCTGCTGATCGCGGCGTTCCTCTCCTGGACGCTTGCGGAGCACGTCTTCCCGGACCGGTACGACGGCTGGAGCAGGGCTGCCTACTGGGCCGTGGGCATCGCCTCGGCTCTTCTCCTGTTCGTCACGGTGCTCATTCACGAACTGGCGCATGCGCTCGTCGCGAAGCGGCGGGGGCTGCCGGTGCCGCGCATTACGCTCTTCATCTTCGGCGGTGTATCGCAACTGGGCCGTCAGCCGGAAACCGCACGGGCGGAATTCGCGATCGCCGCCGCCGGCCCAGCGACGAGTTTCGTGATCGCCGCGCTCTCGGGCGCGCTCGCGCTCACAGCCGGCAGCGTCAACGAGAAGGCCGAGGCAGTGTTCGGCTACCTGGCCGCGGTTAACGTCCTCCTCGGCGTCTTCAACCTGTTGCCGGGGTTCCCGCTGGACGGGGGCCGGGTCCTGCGCTCGATCATCTGGGGTCGTACGCACAGCTTTCGCCGGGCGACGAACGCCGCCGCGGGCGTCGGTGAACTCTTCGCCTACGGCCTGATGGGCACGGGGGTGATCATGCTGGTCAGCGGCTTCCTCTGGAATGGTCTCTGGCTCGGCTTCATCGGCTGGTTCCTGCTGGGCGCCGCCCGCGGCGAGTCGTCGCAGCTGAAGCTCGACACCATTCTCCGGCCGCTGCGCGCGCGGCACGTCATGCATGAGGACTTCGTCAGCGTCCTGCCGGGGATCCCGGTGCAGGAGGTCGTCGACCGCTACATGCTGGAGAGGGGTGAGCGAGCGGTAGTGGTGGCGAATGATGACGCGGTACTCGGCATCCTCACCGTGACCGACGTGCAGCGGGTACCCCGCGACCAGTGGGCGAGCACCTCGGCGCAACGAATCATGACGCCCCGCGAGAAGGTAGCGACCGTCTCGACCGATACGCCGGCGCTCGATGTCCTGCAACTGCTCGGCGAGCGACGCCTGAACCAGGTGCCGGTGCTCGATGGCGCCCGGATGGTTGGCCTGATCACGCGTCGCGAACTGCTCGACCGTGTGCAGCTCGCCGGCGCCCTCGCGCCGGACGAGGCTCCGGGCGAAGGTGTCGAGCGGCCCGAAGGCTGACGTCCCCGGCCGTGAAGGGAACGTTCAGCTGGCGGACCAGGTCGTCCCTGCGGGGCTATCTTTCGTCTCAATCCCAAGGTCTTTGAGCCCGTCACGGATGCGGTCGGAAAGCGCCCACTGTTTGGCCGCGCGCAGGTCGCTGCGGACGGCGAGGAGGAGGTCGATGAACGGCGCCGCCTGTTGTGCCCCGGCGGGCGGCGCCGCGAGGGTGAAGCCGAGCACGCCTGCGAGTTCGCGCAGTTCCGCCTGGTGGCCGGCGACCGGCTGACCAGCGTCGCGGGCGCGGTTGATTTCGTGCGCCAGCTCAAACAGGCCGGCGATGGCGCGGGGCGTGTTCAGGTCGCCATCCATCGCCTCGCTGAAACGCGTCGCGACCGCGCGGCCTGATGACTCACCGATTTCGCCAACGCTCTCCAGGAACGCTGCCTCTCGAAGCCGTTGCGCGCCCGTCTTCGCGGCGTCCAGCGCCGCTTCGTTGAAGGTGAGCGGGCTGCGGTAGTGGCTCTGGAGGATGAACAGCCGCACGGCGTCCGCGCCCCAGCGCTCGAGCGCATCATCGAGCGGGACGATGTTGCCCACGGACTTCGCCATCTTTTCGCCACCCATGGTAAGGAGGGCGTTGTGCATCCAGGTGCGGGCGAAGGGGGCCTTGCCGGTGAACGCTTCGGTCTGAGCGATCTCGTTTTCGTGGTGGGGGAAGATCAGGTCGGCCCCGCCGCCATGAATATCGATCTGCTCGCCGAGGTGGCCGTAGGACATCGCCGAGCACTCGATGTGCCAGCCGGGCCGGCCAGTGCCCCAGGGGCTCTCCCAGCTTGGCTCGCCGGGCTTCGCCCCCTTCCAGAGGGCAAAGTCGAGCGGGTCTTCCTTCAGCTCGCCGGGGTCTATGCGCGCGCCGCTAAGCAGGTCGTCGATGTTGCGATGGGAGAGTTTGCCGTAGTCGGCCTTGCGCCGGACGCGATAGTACACATCGCCGCCGGAGGCGTAGGCGAAGCCGCGGTCGATCAGTCCCTGGGTGATCTCGATGATGCGCGGGACTTCTTCGGTGGCCCGCGGGTAGACGTGCGCGGGAAGGACGTTGAGTTTCTTCAGGCTCTCCATGTACTGGTCGCTGAATTGGTCGGCGAGCGACTTCACGGTCACCCCTCGTTCGTTCGCGCGGTCGATCAGCTTGTCGTCGATATCGGTGAAGTTCTGGACGAGACGGACGCGGTAGCCGCGCCATTCGAGGTAGCGCCGGAGCGCGTCGAAGACGACCGCGGGGACGGCGTGGCCAATATGGCTCCCGGAATAGGGGGTGATACCGCAGACGTAGACCTTCACCTCATACGGGTCCTCGGCGGAGGTTGGGGGCAGTTCGTGCAGCTCACCCGTGAGCGTATCGAGAAGGCGCGGTGACGGCATGGGAATCCCTCAGGGGTCAGATAAGAGGACGGCGTGAAAGGCTAGCGCGGTTGCCGCGCTGTACAGAGGCAGCTCACGCAAAGGCCGGAGGGCGATTCCATGTCGTTAGCGTACCATATGGCGTGGCTGTTGCTGTAGGCTCTCCGGGATGCCGATCGACATGGCTGCACCCGAGGCGTTCAGCGACCCGGCCGCGTTCTGGGCGAAGGCGCGTGAAGGCGGGCCGGTGCAGTGGAGCGATGTGCACCGGGCGTGGCTGATCCTCACGCACGCCGAAGTGGAGGCCGCGTTCCGCGATTCGACCACGCTTTCGGCTGACCGCACGGGCCCGTTCCGGCGAGCGGCGGTGGCGAAACCAGCCTTCGAACAGGCGGCAGAGCTGCTCAGCGGATGGATGAACTTCCGCGACCCGCCGGCGCACACGCGGCTGCGCGAGCCCGTTCGGGCGGCGTTTACGCCACGCGCCGTGAACGGGCTGGAGGACGATATCCGGGCTATCGTTGGCGAGGCCATGGATGCCTTCCCGGCGGGCACGGTGGACCTGAACCGGGACTTCGCGCGGCCGGTCCCGGCGCTCGTGATCGCGGCGATGCTCGGCGTGGAGGCGAAGGATCGGTCACGCCTCCAGGACTGGTCGGACGACCTTGCGGAGCTCGTGTTTGCGGTCTCGCCCAGCGCCGCCACAGAGGCGCCGGTAATCCACGCAACGGAGGAGTTCAGTGCCTTCTTCTCCGGCCTGATCGAACGCGAGCGTGTGGCGCCGCGGGGCAATCTGCTGTCGACGATCGTTCATAGCGACCTGGAGAGTCTGAGCCAGACGGAGCTGGTGGGCGCCTGCACACTCCTGCTCTTCGGCGGCCACGAGACGACGACGACGCTCTTGATCAATGCGCTGGGCGTGCTGCTGGCGCGGCCGGAGCTGATGACGTGGCTGCGCGACCACCCGGAGGCGGACGAGACAGCCGCGGATGAGTTCCTACGGGTCGGCGGCCCCGGCCGGACGATGGTTCGCAAAGTTGCGGTAGCGCACGAGCGGGGCGGGCAGCGGTTGGAGGCTGGCCAGAACGTCTTTCTCTCGATAGAGGCCGCGAACTTCGATGAAACGGTCTTCGCTGAGCCGGGGAAGATCGACCTCGAACGGTCGCCGAACCCGCACCTGAGCTTCGGCTGGGGTCTGCACTACTGCCTGGGCGCGACGCTGGCGCGGCTCGAGGCGCGCATCGCCGTGCGGATGCTGCTGGAACGTTTCCCCACGCTACGTGCAGCGAGCGCAGTTCCGCCGCCACGCGGGAGCGCGCTTGGATTCGGGCGGCGGCAGCTGTACGTGAACCTCACGCGACAGGCGTTGGGCGCAGAGGTCCAGTAGCGGCGTCCGAGAGAGATCGCACGTCAGTCAGCGGACGCGGTGGTCGGCGGCTACCGGGTTCCGCGGACTATCCGGCTCGGCGCAGGGCGGCCATATCCGTGATCGTGACCGCGCCGCGCGTGGTTTCGACCCAGCCGTTGAGGGAAAACTGTTTCAACGTTTTGTTCACGCTTTCGCGGCTCACGCCGAGCATGGAAGCAAGCTCTCCCTGCTTCACCTGCAGGCGAAGGGTGCCGTTGTTGAGCACGGTTTCGAGGTCGAGGGTGGCGGCGCGGCTCAGCAGTTGCTTGGCAAGGCGGCGGGCAAGGTCGAGCGAGATCAGGTCCACGAGCGCCTGGTCGGTCTTGCGCAAACGAACGCTGAGCGTCTCCATGATGGCGAGGGCGGCGGCAGGGCGCTCGGTCACCCATTCGACGAAGGCGTCACGGGTGACCACGAAGGTGCGGGTAGCGATTGCGGTGACAGCGGAGGCGGAGCGCGGTAGCCCATCGACGAGGGCGAACTCGCCGAAGCAATCGCCTGGACCCATCAATGCGACGGTAGTTTCGTCGCCGCCGGAAGCAGCGGCGACGATGTTGACGCGCCCTTCGACGATGATGTGGAGCGAGTCGCCCGGGTCGCCCTGGCGGAAGATGACCGTGCCCGCGGGAAAGGCGCGAAGGCTGGCGCGGGCGGCCAGCGAAGCGCGGTCTTCGCGCGGTAGCCGAACCAGCAGCGGCAGCTGGCCGACATAGTCGTCGGCCTGGGATGGAGCGGCGTGGGCGTTCTCTGTCATGGAAGTCCCCCTGTGGCCAGTCTACGCATGACAACGATGCCGCCGCCACATGTTCCTTGCGGAAAGCGGTCCCTTGTGTGAACCGCGTCACCCAACGACTTAGCCGTTGTGTGAACCAGGTTATGGAAGCGGGTGCGGAAGTGGCGCATGCTTTGGCACATCACGAAAAAGGGAGGATGAAGCCGTGAAGCTCCATCGCAATCACACCGCCAACCAGAGGCCGGGCCGCCTGGCTCGAATCCACAACGTCTGGGTGACGATGCTGCTGGACCCGGGCATCCCGTACGCGGATGTCCCGTTCCCGCGACACGACGCCTGACAGACCGTCAGCCTATGAAGGCCGCGCCGCGTGAGAGGCCCCGGAGAGATCCGGGGCCTTTTCGCTGTCTGGCGCGGGAGGGCCTGCCTGGCCGCGAAATCAGCGGGAAGAGGCGAGTCTTCGAGGTCTGGGCTAGCACCGCGTCCGCTTGCCTGACGCGCGCGGTTCCCGGAGGGGCGGCGGGTTAGCGGCTGGCGGCTTCTGCTTCGCGGGCCATGAAGACGAGGCCCTTCTCTTGTTCGCTCAACTCCACGAACGACGTGTCAACATCTACCCATACGCGCGAGTGTCCCGCTGGCATGTGGTAAAGCTCGCCCGCGTCGACGGATTCGACGCTTCCGTCGGCGGCCTTGACATTCAGGCAGCCGTTCCGGACGTATCCCCAGTGGGGCACATCGCAGGCGCCGCCGGGCAGTTGTGCAAGCACCGGCCCCAGGTCCGCGCC
>JAYUAG010000171.1:0-5235 GCA_043741475.1 Thermoflexaceae bacterium
AGCCGCATCGACGACCCTGACTTTAACTACGTCGAAGCGGTGAAGGACGGCGGCAAGGTGCTCAACACGCCGGGCGAGTTCGAGGTGCGCGGCATCCTCGTGACCGGCATCGCCATGAAGCGGGGCGAGGGCGAGCGCAACATCGCCTTCATCATCGAACTCGATGGCATCCGCGTCGGTCACCTGGGCGTCCCGCCCGCAACGCTGACTGCGGCGCAGCTCGATGGCATCAAGGGCGTCGATATCCTCCTCCTGCCTGTTGGCGGCGGCGGCCAGCTGTCGATCGTCGCGGCCGTGGCGGCAGACCTCATGACCACGATCGACCCGCGTATCGCCATCCCGATGCTCTACAAGACCGATGTCGAGACGCTCGACATCGACCCGCTTGACCGTTTCCTGAAGGAGACGGGCGTGCGTCCCGAGCCTCAGCCCCGGTTCCAGAGCACCAAGACCCAGCTCCCGTCCGAGCTTTCGATCGTCGTCCTGCAGGCGCGCCAGTAAGTCCTGCAGTGGGGCTCCGGGCGCCAACGGCCAACGCCCAACTGCCAACGGCCGACTAAAACTTCAGATACGCCGCCGGGTCCACCGGCGCGCCGTTGATCCGGATTTCGAAGTGCAGGTGCTCGCCCGTGGTGAAGCCGGTGACGCCGGACACCCCGAGCACGGTGCCTGCGCTGACCCGCTGGCCGGGGTTGACGCTGATTACGCTCATGTGCGCGTACAGCGTGCTCCAACCGTCGCCGCAATCGACGATCACGTGGTAGCCATAGCTGTAGGTCAGGTACTCCGTGCTTTTCACCACGCCATCGCAGGCGCTAAAGATGTTGGAGCTGTGGTAGCCGGCGAGGTCGAGGTCGATGCCTGTGTGGTAGGTGCCGCCGCCCCGAGAGACGCCGAACCGGTCCGAGACCGCCCGCCATGCCGCCAGCGGATAGCGGAAGCGGCCCGCCCCACCCGGCAGTGGCGCGGCGCCCTGGCCGTTCGCCGGTTGTACACCGCCCGCCGGCTGCGCCGGGGCAGGCGGTGGCGGGGGAGGAGGTGGCGGGGGCTTCACGGTCGCGCCCGGCAACAGGAGCGTCTCGCCCGGCTTCAGGTTCTTCGCGTCCGTGATGTTGTTCGGCTTGTAGTCCAGCACCGTCCCGGCCGTCGTGTTGTCGTACTGGTTCACGATCGAATCGAGCGTGTCGCCGTGTGAGACCTTGTAGAGGATGCCGTCGCGGCGCGGCACGACAAACTGTTGACCCTTCTGGATCAGGTCTTTGTTCCCCACCGTGGGGTTGTTATCGAGCAGAGTCCGCAGGGTGATGCCGTACTTCTGCGCGATGATCCCGGACGTGTCACCGGGTTGCGCGTCGTAGAGCACGAACGGTTGCCTCGGATCGAGCACGTCCGCGAGTGGCTTCACGCCCGCCCCGTCCTCTCCGGAGGAGGCCGCCGCGGCGGCCACACCCGAGGAGAAAGACTGGACCGTGGACACGCCCGCCGTCGCCCGCAGGCTGCGGAGGTCGGGCCTGGTGGTCAGCGCAGCGATCGATTCGCGCGTCTGACTGCTCCCCACGGGGCGAAGGTAGGTGGTGAGTATCGCCTGGTTCGTGCCGCCGGCCACGCCGGAGAGCGAAAAGGTGGGGACGACGTCGTTGGTGGCCGGGCCCGCGTCCGCGGGGTAGCGGGCGGCAAAGCCGACCGCGCCCATCGCAACGACGACCACGAGCAGGTGGATCGCTGCGCGTCCCCGGCCGCGCCGGTGGACACCAAAGCCTGGGCCTTTCGCCGTCTTCATGAATCTCGCGGTTCCGGCCGGGCGCCGCTCTCGTGCCCGCCGTCCGCGTGCTCCTCCTCGGCGTTTCGCCCGGGTGTGAAGCGAACCTAGAGGTCCGTCTTCAGGCCGGTGATGAACTCTTCGTTCGTATTGGTGCGAGCGATGCGTTCCAGCAGACGCTCCGTCGCTTCCAGCTGGTTGGGCGAATTCTGCGAAATCATAGCGGTCATCCGCCGCACCAACCACACGCCCTTAAGGGTCTTTTCGTCGAGCAGGAGTTCTTCGCGACGCGTCGAACTCGCCTGGATGTCGATCGCGGGGTAGAAGCGCCGCTCGGCCAGGCGCCGGTCAAGCCGCAGCTCGAGGTTTCCAGTGCCCTTGAACTCCTCGAAGACGACTTCGTCCATGCGGCTGCCGGTGTCCACCAGGCAGGTGGCGATCACCGTGAGCGACCCTCCCTCTTCGCACTTGCGCGCGGCGCCGAAGAGGCGCTTCGGAGGATAGAGGGCGACGGGGTCCACGCCGCCGGAGAGCGTCCGCCCGCTGGGCGGAAGCGCCAGGTTGTAGGCGCGCGTCAACCGGGTGATCGAATCGAGCAGGATGACGACATCTTTGCCCGTCTCAACGAGCCGCTTGGCGCGTTCGAGGGCCATTTCCGCGACGCGCGTGTGGTCTTCCACGGGTTCGTCGAAGGTGCTGCTCACGACTTCGCCGCGCACCGTACGCTGCATGTCGGTCACTTCTTCGGGGCGTTCGCCCACAAGCAAGACGATCAGGTGCACGTCCGGGTAGTTGGCGGTGATGCCGTTCGCGATGTTCTTGAGGAGCATCGTCTTGCCCGCCTTCGGGGGGGAGACGATGAGGCCGCGCTGGCCCCGCCCGATCGGCGCGACGAGGTCGATGACGCGGTTCGTCATGTTGTCCGCGGTCGTCTCCAGTTTCAGCTGCTGGTTCGGGAAAATCGCCGTGAGGTTCTCGAAGTATGGCCGGCGCCGCGCTTGTTCGGGGTCGATGCCGTTGACCGCCTCCACCTTGAGCAGGCCGTAGTATTTCTCGTTGTCGCGCGGTTGGCGCACCTGGCAGGTGATGTAGTCGCCAGGCCGCAGGCCCCAGCGCCGCAGCTGGGCCTGCGAGACGAAGATGTCGTGCGGTCCCGGCAGCATGCGCTCGCCGCGCAGGAAGCCGTAGTTGCCGTCGTCGCTCACTTCCAGGAAGCCGCCCGAGAAGATGTTCCCGCGTGCTTCAGCCTGCGTCTGCAGGAGCTTGAAAATGAGATCCTGTTTGCGCAGCGTGACCGCTTCGGTCACGCCCATTTCGACGGCAACCACTTCGAGCTGCTCCGGCGTCATCAGCTGGAGTTCCGCGACGTTGAGCGAGGGTAGGCCCGAACGATCGCCGGCGGCCTCGTATTCGCGCTCGTAAGCCTCGTCGTCCTGTTGCTGGGAGCGCTGCGCGAACGGGTCGCGGTTGCGGTCGTTGTTCCGGTTAACGTTCTGGTCGCGGTTGAGGTTCTGTCCGTCGCGGCGGTTGAAGGGCCGTTCCTGGCGGCGATTGGGGTCTCCGCCCGCCGGTTGGCCGCCGCCGCCCTGGCGGTTGCGATTGCGATCGCGCCGGCCCCAGCGCTCGCCCTGTGCGGCGCCAGCGGCGCCCTGGACGTGCTGACTGCCGCGGTTCCCGCCCGCCTGGTCCGTCCCGGACGGGGCTTCGGGAGTGGTCTCTGTGCTTGTCGTTGCTATGGGGAATGTCTCCTGTGGGGTGGGCGCTTCGGCGCCGGCCGGGTCGGTTCCGGTCCGCGTGCGGACGGTACGCCGGCGGGGGCGCGTGTCCCCGTCCAGGGCGCCGTTCGCTGGCGCCGCGCCGCCGGCGGCGAACTGCTCGCCGGTAGCCAGCGGCTCGCCGGGCGCCGGTTCGTGGTGGCCATTTGTGTGTTCGAGCGCGCCTGTGGGATCGAGTTCTTCGTCCTTCCGCCGCCGCGGAGAGGCGCGTCGTGCACTGGCCCGGATGGGAGTCGGTGCTTCGTCAGTCAATGCGTTCCGGGGTTCTCTTTGTGCTGATTGGGGAGAACGTGTGACGTTGGGCGCGTGCCTTGCGCCCGGGTAACTCCACCTAGAATAGGCGCTCCGCTGGCAAACATGCAAACCGAAGTGTCGTATGGGCTTCCGTGCGGCGTACTTTGGCCTCGTTTTCGTGTTCCGCGGTGAGCGCGTGGAAGCGCAGGGGAGGGATGAACGGCGACAGCGACACTTCCAGCCGGCACTGCACGCTGCAGGTGGGCCCGGTGGACGAAGCCGCGGCTTCCCTTCCGAACCGCGCGCGTCAGCAAGCGGGTTGCATCCACCCTCGCTGGCGGCCGGGCGGCGTCCACGGCTGCCGGGCCGGGTCGCTGCAACCCGCTCCGTGACCGTCGCGGTTCGGACTGGCTTAGCTTTCCGAGTCCGCTGCACGACCTCGGCGAGAGCACAGGGGGGGCCGGCCGCCGGCCACCCGTGCCACTCCGACGGCCCGATAATCATCACGCCGGTACTCAACACTTTGCCCCTTCGCGCGCCCGGCGATAAGGTGACCCTTCTACAAGCCAATCACAGACAGGTATCACATGGCCAACAACAAGTCCGCTATCAAGCGCTGGCATCAGTCACTCAAGCGCCGCGACCGCAATCGCGTCCGCCGCTCCACCATGCGGACGGCCGTGCGCAAGGTGCGCGAAACCGTCGCCGGTAACGAAGGCGAAGCGGCCGTCACCGCGTCGTTGAGCAGCGCCTACAGCGCGCTCGACCTCGCAGCCAAGAACGGCTCCATCCATTCCGGCAACGCGGACCGCAAGAAGCGTCGTCTCGCCGCGCTCGTGGCGAAGCAGGGTTAGGACTGGCTCCTCACCTTTCGCCACCGAGCTGAGTTTAAGGCCGCTTCGCCGGCGAATCACCTTCGCAGGTGTAACGGTTTATCCATATCTTCCCGGTGAGTATCCGCGCGCCGCGGCTCTCGTCGTCAACGTACAGGCAGACCGACTCGCCCCCGCTGAACGGTGCGAGGGCCTCCTTGACGTCTTTGAGGCAGTCCAGGCGGCAGTCAAATACGGCCGACTGCGAAAGATCCACGCGGACGTTCGTGCTGCCGATGCGCACGGTCAGCAGCGCGCCCTCGCGTTCCGTCGGCGTCCCGGTCACCCAATAGAGCGTTTTGGTGTCCTGGAGGTGTGGCGTCCGCACGGCGCTGTCACCGCCACATGCCAGGCCAACCGCCGCGGCCAGCAGCGCTATACAGACTGAGAGCCCCGTTCTCATCACGCGCTGCATTCTACGCGCCCCGCTGAACCTTCGGCTCGCCCGTTCGCGCGTTATCCGCCAACAATGGGGACTGCCATGAGCGATGCCCCCGGAACTGCGGCCGTCCCCTCGGTCGATGTCGTTATCCCCGTCTACAACGAAGTGGGCGTCCTCAAAGCGAGCGTCGAGCAGACGGTCGCCCTGTTCGCG
>JAYUAG010000172.1:0-5223 GCA_043741475.1 Thermoflexaceae bacterium
AGCGATCGAAAAGCGCGTGCTGGTCACCAGCTCGCTAAGCGTCGCCGTCGAGCGTGCGGGGGAAGGCGCAGTCTTCTCCGAATGGAACCTGAGCCTGCCGCCGGGCCCAGGCGGCGAGGCGCCGGAAGCCACCTTTTCGCCCGGGCGTGCGAGGCTCACGACGCAGCTCTTTACGCTCGAAGCGGAACACACCGGCGACGACGCCTGGTGCGACCAGCTTCATTCCGCTTCGAACACCGAGGAAGGGCTCTCGCTCGAACCGCAGGGATGGAGCATCGTCTTTAGAGGCGAGGGTTCGGTGGAGGTCGTATGGCGAATGGTGTGACAAGCTGGGCTCAGCTCCTGCATTTCTACCAACCCCCGACGCAAAGCCACGATGTGCTCGAGCGCGTCGTTGAAGAGTGCTACCGGCCCGTGCTCGCCGTCATCGGAGAGCACGCAAACGCAAAGATCGCGGTCAGCATCAACGCGGTCCTTACGGAGCTACTCCACCAGCACGGTTTCGGGGATGTCCTCGGTTCGCTCACAATGTTGGCGGAACGCGGGCAGATCGAATTCGTGGGAAGCGGCCGGTTCCACCCCATCCTGCCGCTCGTTCCCGAAACGGAGCGCCGGCGATCGATCGCCGAGAACGCGAAGGTGAACCGCGCGCTCATCGGGCCGGGCTTTGCGCCGCGGGGCTTCTTCCCCCCGGAACTCTGCTATAGCGCGGAGATCTTGCCAGCGGTCGTCAATGCCGGCCACGAATGGGTGGTGGTCAGCGGCGTGGCGGCGCCGGACGGCTGGCCGAGCGAGAGCGTCTGCCGCATCCACAACGGCGGTGCGCCTGTAGCGGTGCTCTTCCGTGACGACCACCGGAGCAACCGGATCTCCTTCCGGGAGACCAACCCCGGCGCCTGGATCGAGGACCTCGCAGCCCTCTCCGTGGATGGCGTCGACCGTTATGTCTTGACCGCGATGGATGCCGAGACCTTTGGCCACCACATCAGTGGTTGGGAACGAGACTTTCTTGGCGAAACCTACGAGGGGTTTGCCTCGGGTGGCGCCAACGTCTGCATGGTCATGCCGAGTGAGCTCGTAGACCGCTTCCCGGTTGGCCCAACGGTCGAGCCCCACCGTTCCTCATGGAGCACAAGTCCGGACGACATCGCCGCGAGGAACCCGTATCCGCTCTGGCAGGCGCCAGGGAACGATGTCCACGCGCTCGAATGGGAGTGCGTCGAACACTGCCTCGGCCTCCTTGCGACGGCGCGCAGATACCGCGACACCGCTGACGAGGCCGAGCGTTTCACGTCGCTCGCCGAAGAGGCGCTCCAGCCCGCGCTCCACAGCTGCTGGTTCTGGTGGGCGAGTCGTCGCCCGTGGTTCGATGTGCCCATGATCCAGAGGGGCAGCATCCTCCTCCAATCAGCGATCCTCTACGCCGCCCGGGCGGTGGAACTGAGCGACGCGCCCGCCACCGTGAAGAAGGAGACGCGCTGGCGGCTGTCCGCCGCGAATGCGACGCGCGTCAACCTCGAACGGCGGCTGATCGCGGACACGGCTCCGTGAGAATCCTGTTCGCTTCGGCCGAGGTGGACCCGTTCGCAAAAGTTGGGGGACTCGCCGATGTAGCCGCGGCCCTGCCTGCCCGACTGCTGCAGCTCGGCCACGATGTCCGCGTCATCACGCCCTGCCACGCGAGCAGCCTTGCCGTCCTGGCGGCGGCGCCGTCGCAACACACGCTCGCCGTCGCCACGCCCGCGGGGATACTGACCGCGCATGTCGCCGAGGTGGACGGTGCGGGTTCGGTGCCTGTAATGCTGGTCCACAACGAGGCGTATTTCGGGCGCGAAGCGGTCTACGGCGAACCAGACGACCTCGCGCGCTACCAGTTCTTTTGCCGGGCGATCATCTCCGAGATCGGGCGCGGCCGGTGGGTCCCGGACGTGCTCCACCTGAACGACTGGCACACCGCTCCGCTCGCCTTCGGCCTGCGCAATCTCGCCTGGGGGACCCCTGCACTCCGCGGCATTGCGAGCACCTTCACCATTCACAACCTGCGCTACCGTGGCCCGGATGAACTGAACGACTTCCTCGCACAGGCGATCTACTACAGCGACATGGTAACGACGGTGAGCCCCACGTACGCTCGCGAGATCCTCGCCCCAGACCATGGCGAAGGTCTCGAATCGTTGCTCCGCCTCCGCGGGGAGGCGCTCAGGGGCATCGTCAACGGCCTGAACTTCGAGACGTTCGACCCCCGCACCGACCCGGCGCTCGTTCAACCGTTCGACCTCGCCACGCTTGAGTTGCGCGAGCAGAATCGCGCTGCCCTGCGGGAAGAGCTCGCGCTCGGCGACACGGCGGGGCCGGTCGTCGCCATGGTCACCCGGCTGACGAAACAGAAGGGAGTCGACCTGGTGCTCCAGGCGCTGCCAGAGATGGCCGCCGTGGGCGCGCAGCTCGTGGTACTTGGGCAGGGCGATGATGGGCTGCGCGAAGAGCTGACGCGGCTGGAGTCAGTCTATCCCGGCACGGTCAGGCTCACGGGCCGTTTCGATGAATCGTTGGCGCGGCGCATCTACGCGGGCTGCGACATCTTTCTCATGCCCTCTCGCTACGAGCCGTGCGGCCTCGGACAGATGATCGCCATGCGGTACGGCGCCGTGCCCATCGGTCGCCGCACGGGCGGGCTGGCCGACACCATCCTCGACCTCGATGAGCACCCTGCCACGCCGACCGGCTTTCTGTTCGACGAATTCAGCGCCTTTGCCTTCGCCGGCGCCTTTGAGCGCGCCGTGCGGGCGTTCCGACACCCGCCCACGTGGCTCCGGCTGCAACAGGCGGGCATGAGCCGCGACCATTCCTGGACCACATCGGCACTTCATTATGTCGAGGTATACGTTGCCGCGCTCAGAGCGCGCGGTATCGTGCCGTTGGAATGAGCGACGCGTGAACATCATCCATGTCGTTGGTCTGGGGCCGGGCAGCGCCGGGCTCCTGACGGCCGAGACAGCCGCGCTACTGTCGGTCGGCACTCGGGTCCTCCTTCGCACACGGCGCCACCCGGCGGTGGCGGAGATACCGGGCAGCGCAGCGTTCGAAGACTGCGACGACCTCTACCAGGCTGGGGGCAACTTCGCGGAGGTCTATGCCTCGATCGCCGGGCGCGTGCTCGAGGCGGCGTCCGCGGGGGATGTCGTCTACGCCGTGCCCGGACATCCACTCGTCGCGGAGAGCAGCGTGGTAGCGCTGCTCTCCCGCGCTGCGGACTGGGGCGCGGAGGTAAGGGTCTACCCGGCGGTCAGCTTCGCGGACGCAGCAGCGGCCGCGCTTGGCGTGGATTTCGGCAACGTCCAGCTGTGCGGCGCGTTCGACCTGCGCATCGACGCGCAACGGCCCGCCCTCATAAGCCAGGTGTACGACCGCGATTCGGCGACCGCGCTGAAACTTGCGCTGCTCGAGACCTACCCCCCTGACCACCGGATACGAGTGCTCAGGGCGCTCGGGACCCCCACGGCTGAAGTCCGGGAGCTGCCGCTCGCGGAACTCGACCACGGGCCCGCTAGTTACCTCGACAGCGTCTTCGTGACCGCGCTCGACCCCCTCGCCGACGTGCGCCGGCTGGATGGTGTGGAGGCGGTGGTGCGGAGGCTCCACGCCCCCGATGGCTGCCCGTGGGACCGCGAACAGTCGCACGCGTCGCTCCGGTCGCACCTGCTGGAGGAGAGCTACGAAGTCCTCGCGGCAATCGACGCTGGCGACCCGGATCAGCTGGCCGAGGAGCTGGGCGATCTGCTGCTCCAGGTGCTCATGCACGCAGCCGTCGGCGAGCGCGAGGGTACCTTCACGCTTGGCGACGTGACGGAGCACATCGCCACCAAGCTCATCCGCCGCCATCCGCACGTGTTTGGAGCGAAGACCGAGAAGACGAGCGCCCAGGTCTACCAGGACTGGGAGGCGCTGAAGAAGGCGGAGAAGCCCGGCCGGTCCACCCTCGAAGGAGTACCGGCCACGCTGCCCGCACTGGCCGCCGCGCAGTCCCTACAGGGGCGCGCCGTCCGCTCCGGGTTCGCCTGGGCCGGCATGGAGGGCCACCTGGAGAAGCTGGTCGAAGAACTGGCAGAATTCGCCGCCGCCCCGGACGCGGCCGCGCGCGAGGACGAATTCGGCGACATCCTGTTCGTGGTGGCGGGCATCGGCCGCCGCCTCGGCATCGATAGTGAGCAGGCGCTGCGCGGGGCGAACGACAAGTTCCGGCGGCGTTTCGGATTTCTGGAAGGGGCCGCGGAAGCCCGGGGCCTGCCGCTTGGGAGCCTCGGACCCGAAGCCCTGCTGGCCCTCTGGGATGAGGCGAAGCATCAGGACGGTCTGCCCGGCGGGCCCTGACCACGGCGGTTGTTGAGCGGCGCATGGCCCTGTAGGCTGGGAGCACCATCACAGAACAGAGGAAACCGCATGTCGCAAACCGCCGAGAACCCGATCACCCTTGACCGCTTCGCAACGGGCAAGACCTGGAAGCAGTACATCGAAAGCGGGATTCGCAACCGCGAAATCTTCGAACAGAACTACGCCGGCCTCAAGGTTTCGGCCGAGCAAGAGAATCGCCTGAAAGCGCTCAAGGCCCGGGGCCTCGACCACATGGTCGTGATCGGCGAGGACTGGTGCCCCGATGTCTATCGCGGCGCCGGTGTGGCCCAGCGGATTGCGGAAGCGGCGGGCATCGAGATGCGCTTTTTCGAACGCGACCAGCACAAGGACATGATCCAGGGCTACCTCAAAGAAGGGCAGTTCGAGTCGATCCCGGTCTTCGTTTTCTACGACAAGGGCCACAAGGAACTCGGCCACTTTATCGAGCGTCCCAGGCTGGCGAATGAGCAGATGCACGAAACCCGCGAAGTGCTCGGCGACATGACGCCTGAAGGCATCGCCAAGAAGCTCGGCCACGAGCCCTCCGAGGCGGAGTTGGCGCAGGCCCGCGCTGAAGGCCGCACGAAGTACATGGAGTGGCAGAAGGGTCCGACATGGGCAAACTGGCGCGTCGCGACCGTCGACGAGTGCATCGGGATGCTTGAGCAGGCAACGGCCTGACGCAGCGCGGGTAACGCGGTAGATTGCCCCCGTTGATGCCGACGGGGGATGACGAGCAGCCCGCCTGGCTACAGGTGGCGGCGGCGGTAGTAGCCGTCGTCGTCCTCGGCGCGCTCTATCTGATCGCACTCAGACTGACGATCGACGCCA
>JAYUAG010000173.1:0-5219 GCA_043741475.1 Thermoflexaceae bacterium
GTCGCGATCACCGTCCGCTGGATCTCGCTCGTGCCGCCCTCGATCGTGTTCGCGGTCGCCCGCAAGAAACCGTACTGGTACGGCGCCGCGGCTGAGCCCGGTTTCGACGCCTGCGACTCCATCCCCATCACCTGCAGCCCCACGGCCGCCACCTTCTGCTGTAGCTCCGCCCCGAAGAGCTTCGCCATCTGCGCCTCGCGCGTGGGGGCGATGCCGGTCTTCTCCTGCTCGGTGGCGATCTTGTAGGCCATGTTCCGCAACACCTGCACCGCGATCGCGCTCTCCGCGAGACGGTGCCGCACCTCCGGCGCGACGGCGCTCTTGTGCGCGCTCGCATAGCGGACCAGGTCGTCCACCGTGCGGCGGGCGGTCGAGGTCGCGCCGATAGAGGAGCGCTCGAAGTCGAGGCCGACGGCGACGTTGTACCAGCCCCGGTTCTCTTCGCCCACCATCTGTTCGGCGGGCACGCGCACGTCTTCGAAGTAGATCTCGTTGAACTCGTGCCCGCCAGCCATGTTGATCAGCGGTCGCACGGTGATGCCGGGCGCGTCCATTTTCACGGCGAAGGTGGAGATACCCTTATGCTTGGGGGCGTTCGGGTCGGTGCGCGCGGCCAGCCAGCCCCAGTCCGCGTAGTGCCCGAACGTCGTCCATATCTTCTGGCCGTTGATGATGAAGTCGTCGCCGTCGCGCACGGCGCGTGTCTGCATAGCGGCGAGGTCACTTCCCGCGGCCGGTTCGCTGTAAAGCGTGCACCAGAGCTGCGAGCCGTCGGCGATCCCGCCAAGATAGTCGGCCTTCTGCTGGTCCGTCCCGTAGAGCATCACCACCGGGCCAACCCAGGCGACGCCCATGTTCATCGTCCCCGGCACGTGGTTGTAGGCGGTGAGTTCGTTGAAGACGAGCTGCTGCATCGGCCCGGCGCCCAGCCCGCCGAATTCCTTCGGCCATGGGAGCGCCAGCCAGCGCTTCGCAGCGAACCGCTTCATGACGTCGCGCTCGATCTCAAGCCGTGCCTCCAGCGAGCGGAAGTCCGCGTCCCAACCGGCGGGCAGCCCCGAGCCGATGAAGCCTTGCACCTCATCGCGGAAGGCTTCCTGTGTCTGATTCAGTCGAAAGTCCATCGGTCCACCTCAGCGGGCGCGGCACGTCCCGCCGCGCCCTTCACTGTACTTCGACCTTCGCTTGGGTTCACCCGGCGCGCTGAAGCGTAGAATAAGGCGATGACCATGCCGCCCCGTCAGGGCCTGACCGCGGCACTCGCTGCTGCGCCGATCTTCAGCGGCCTGCTCGAACCCGACCTCGCCGAACTCGCCTCCAGGGCGACCGCTCGCCGGTACGCGCGTGGCGAGGTGATCCTCCACCAGGACGACCCGGCCGGCGCCTTCCACATCGTCCGCAGCGGGCGCGTCAAGGTGGCCACGACCAGCGCGAATGGGCGCGAAAGCGTGCTGGCTCTCTTCGGGCCGGGGCAGTGCTTCGGCGAGATCGCGGCCCTCGATGGCGGCCCGCGCTCGGCCACCGTCACCGCCGTCGAGCCCGTCGAGACCATGACCGTGGCACGCGAGGAGCTGCTTGGATTCGTCCGCCACCGGCCAGATTTCGCCCTCAGGCTCATCTCCACGCTCGCCGCCCGCCTCCGCCACATCGACTCGCGGCTTGAGGATGCGCACTTCCTGGACGTGGACACGCGCTTCGCACGGCTTCTCCTGGACCTGGCCGAGGGCCACGGTACGGACACCCTTGATGGAATCCTCGTGCCGCTCTCCCTCACCCAGACCGAACTCGCGGCGATGATTGGTGCGACGCGGGTGAGCGCCAATCGGCTGCTGCGCGACTACCAGGCGGCCGGGCTGGTGAGGCGGACGAAGGGCGCGCTGACGCTCATCCGGCTCAGCGAGCTGCGCTATCGAGCCGGCCGGGAGTGACCGCGCGTAACCGCAAACTGGCGCGGACGACGCGTTCGGCGGTTGACGCGTTCGGCGGTTATAGTGGAATCGGCGTCCGATGTCGCTCCGTCGGACGGCCCTTTAGGGGCCCGGCCGGGCCTGGGGGCTTAGTTCGGCCGGGCTCCCCTCTGTGTTCCGATCCGTGGGCGCGCCGCGCTGTCGGGATCAGTGACACATCGAATGTACCGCGCCTCCGCCGCCAGCGCTGTATCGCGGGCTACACATTGCGAAGAAAAATTCTGCCCCACGCGCGGCCTGGGTTCAGGCGGGGCCGGCGGGGCCTCATCCGGGTATACTGCCGCGCATGCCTTCGTCCAGCCCTCAGAAGCCGCGCCTCGTCATCCTCGATTCGCACGGCATCCTCTTTCGCGCCTTCTTCGCCTTCGCCAGCAGCGACAAGCCGCTGATGACCTCGAGGGGCGAGCTCACTTTTGCCACTCACGGCTACGCCGAGACCCTCATTCGCGTGCTCGACCTGCTGCGGCCAACCCACATTTGCGCCGCCTGGGACGCGGGCGGCCCCACCTTCCGCCACGAAGCGGACGAAACGTACAAGGCCACGCGCCGCGAGACTCCCTCGGAGCTGATCAAGCAGATGGGCCGCGTCCGCCAGATGCTCGAGGCCTTCAACATCCCTATTTACGAGATGAAGGGCTTCGAGGCCGATGACGTGGCGGGCACGATCGCGCGGCTGGTCGCCGGGGAGCACATCGAAACCTACATCGCCACGCTCGACACGGACCTCGTCCAGCTGATTAAGCCCGGCGTCAACCTCTTCATGTTCCGCCCCTACCAGCGCGACACGGTCGACTACAACGAGCAGCGGGCCGCCGAACGCTACGGCTTCAGCCCGCCCCTGATGATCGACTACAAGGCCCTGAAAGGCGACACGAGCGACAACATCGACGGCATCAAGGGCATCGGCGAAAAGACGGCGACCGACCTCATCCGCCAGTTCGGTACGGTCGAGTCCATTTACGAGCACATCGACGAGGTCAAGCAGCCGGCCCTGCGCCAGAAGTTGAAGGGCGGTGAGGCCCAGGCCCGCCGCAACAAGGTGATGGTCACGATCCGCACCGACGTGCCGGTCGCCTTCGACCTCGACCGCTGCCGGGTCCAGGACTACGACCGCGAGCGCGTCCTCACCCTCTTCCGCGAACTCGAATTCCGGATGCTCGCGCAACGACTGCACGAGGTCCTCGGCGGTCAGCCCACCGCCGCAATCCAGGCTGCAGGCGATGTTGAACTCCAATATGAGACCGTCGCGACGGCTGAGGCGCTAGCCGCGATGGTGGAGGAAGTGCAGGCTGCCGGCAGCTTCGCCGTCGCGGGTTTCTCCACGGCCGGGGATACGGTGCATCCGCTTCCCCTCGGGCTATCGTTCGCGACGCGCCCCGGCCGCGCCTGGTACGTCCCCTTCGGACACGCACCGCGCCTCGATGCTCCGTCGGCCCAACTGCCGGCCGCGACAGTGTCCGAGGCAGTCGGCCCGATCCTCGCCGACGAAACGATCGAGAAGACGACGTATGGCGCGAAGTACCTCGCCCACCTCCTCAATCGTCTCGGCCTCGAACTTGCGGGCCAACCCTTCGACGTCTGGATCGCCGCCTTCCTCCTGGGCGAAACGTCGTCCACGCTCAACGCGCTCGTGGGCGAACGCCTCCAGATCGAGCTCGTGACCCTGCCGACGCTCACGGGGACGGGCCGCAACGCGGTCTCCTTGGCGGAAGTCGAGATGGCACGGGTGGCGGAGTATGCCTGTCAGCAGGCCGAGATGCAGCTGCGCGTGCGTCCGCAGCTCGAAGCCGAGTTGCACGAGCGGCACCAGTGGCCGCTGTTCACAGAGATGGAGCTGCCGCTCGTGCCGGTCCTCTATCGGATGGAGCACTGGGGCGTGTCGCTCGATACGCCCGTCCTTCGCGACCTCTCCCGCTCCATGTCCGCGGACATCGACCGCTCCGAGCGTGAGATCTACGCGATGGTCGGGCACGAGTTCAACATCGGAAGCCCGCAGCAGCTCAGCGACATCCTCTTCAACGAACTGGGCCTGCCGAAGAGCCGCAAGACCACCCAGGGCTACTCGACCGACCAGCGCGCGCTCGAATCGCTGCGTTCTGTCGCCCCGATCATCGACCTCATTTTCGAGTACCGCGGCCTGACGAAGCTCAAGTCGACCTACCTCGATGCACTCCCCGGGACGGTCGCCGAAGACGGCCGCGTGCACACCGACTTCCAGCAGACGGTCGCCGCCACCGGCCGCCTGAGTAGCAATAACCCCAACCTTCAAAACATCCCCGTCCGCGAATCGCGTGGACGCGAGATCCGCCGCGCCTTCGTCGCCACCGGCTTCGACGAGCCGTGGTTCGTGGCCGCCGACTACTCGCAGGTCGAACTGCGCGTCCTCGCCCACATCACCGGCGACCGCGGCCTGATCGAAGCGTTCCTCGCCGACCAGGACATCCATCGCGCCACCGCCGCCACCGTGTACCACGTCGAGCCACACGAGGTGACCCGCGAGATGCGCGACACCGCCAAGATGGTGAACTTCGGCATCGCCTACGGCATGGGCGAATTCGGCCTCGCCAGCCGCACGGGCATGTCGCGCCAGGAGGCCGACACTTTCATTAAGAGCTACTTCACCAGCTTCCCCGGCATCGCCGAGTGGCAACAGAGCACGCTCGCCCAGACGCGCGAGAAGGGTTACGCCGAGACCATCTTCGGGCGGCGGCGCTACCTGCCAGCTGTCCACAGCTCGAACTTCCAGGTTCGCTCGGCGGCCGAACGCGAAGCGATCAACATGCCCATCCAGGGCGCCGCCGCCGACATCATCAAGGTCGCGATGATCCGCGTGGACGCCGAAATGCGCGAGCGTCAGATGCGCAGCCGCATGCTCCTCCAGGTGCACGACGAGTTGATTTTCGAGTGTCCCGCGGACGAAGTGGAGGCGATCCGCGAGCTCGCCGTGCGCATCATGCCTGCCAGCGTCGCCATGGCCGTCCCCCTCAAGGTCGATCTCAAGCAAGGCCGCAACTGGGGCGAGATGGAGTAGTCAAAGCGCCACCGGGTGTATGCTGTGACGATGGAACTGACCCTTTCGCGGGAAACGGAGGCGCTCATTGCGGAGCGCGTTGCAGCCGGCGATTTCACGGGACCCTCGGAGGTCGTCGAGGCCGCGGTTCGTGCTCTCGCGGAGGACGAGGCCTGGTGGGCAGATCTCCGCGCGTCGATCGCGGACGCTGAACGCGGCTACGAATCCGAGGGCGGTATCCC
>JAYUAG010000174.1:0-5213 GCA_043741475.1 Thermoflexaceae bacterium
GCCGCGATTACACGGTTATGGGCGATGCCGTGAATGTCGCCGCTCGCCTGGTCGCCCGCTCCGCGATGGGGGAGATTCTTGTGGGCGAGTCGACCCGGCGCCTCGGCGGCCACGACTTCGAATTCGAACATCTCGGCGAGGTCCAGCTCGAGGGGCACCGCCCGGCGATAGTAAGCCGCCTATTACGCGCGCGGTATGCGGTGCCCCTGCGAGGTGGCGTGAGCACCAGGGTGCGCATGCTCGGGCGCGAGGAGGAGCTCTTCCAATTGCAGCGCGCGTTCCATGAGATCAATGAGTTCCGGCAGCCGCGCTGCGTGGCGGTGCTGGGGCCTGCTGGCATCGGCAAGTCGCGGCTGCAGGTGGAGTTCCTCGCCTGGGCACACGCCGAACACGCTGACGCCGCCATCCTCTTAGGAAACTGCCTCCCCCACATGGCGACGACGCCCTACTTCCTCTTCACCGATCTGCTCCGGAAGTGGCTGGGCGTCACCCAGGCCGATTCCGGCGCGGAGGTGCGAGAGCGACTCGAAAACTCGCTCGTCGGCATCGGCATCAACGACCCAGGGACCGTCCACGCCCTCGGCGCCGTGATGGCGATCGAATACGTGGACGACCAGCTCCGCATCCTCCTTCCGGAGGAGCGCCGCCAGCGCATCTTCGCTGCGTTCCTCACCCTCTGCGAGCGGATCAGTGCGCGCGGGCCCACCGTGCTGGTGCTCGAAGATATCCACTGGGCCGACGACCTGTCGCTCGACATCCTCGACCTGCTCTCGCGCCAACGTGAAACGGCGCTACTCCTCTTTGCACTCTCGCGTCCGGAGAGCGACCCCGCGGCCGAGGCGCGCCAGATCGAGGCGAGGCTTGCGAATGCCGGCTATCTCAGGTTGGACTTGAAGAAACTCGACGAAGCCGCGACCGCCGAACTCGTGACGGCACTTGCGCCGGGGTTGGACCGCTCAACGCTGCTGGTAGCGGCCATCGCTGAGAAGGGACAGGGCAACCCGTTCTTCGTGGAGGCGATCGTCAATGCACTGTTCGACCAGGGCGTGATCGAGCAGGACGAGGCAGGCCTGGTGCGTCAGCGTCAACAGACGGCGGTCAGCGTCCCGGACACCGTCTGGGACGTGCTCGCGGAGCGGCTGGATCGCCTCGGCGCCAACGAGCGGCGCGTGCTCCAATCGGCGGCGGTTGTAGGGCCGGTCTTCTGGGAAGGGCTCGTCGGCGAGCTCGCCGGGTGCGAGACCAGTCAGCCGCTCGACACGTTGCGCAGACGGGAGTTCATCGACCTCCAGGGGCCGGCGCCGTTTGCCTCCGATTGGGAATGGCTCTTTCGGCACGCGCTCGTGCAGGAGGTTGCCTACAGCAGCCTGCTCGTCGAGACACGGCGGGCGGCCCACATACGGGTCGCCGGTTGGCTCCGCGAGCGCGCCGGGGATCGCCTCAGTGAGTACGTAACCTTACTCGCGCACCACTACCTGCTCGGCGAGGGTTGGGAGGACGCCGCGAACTTTGCGGAACTCGCGGGCGACCGAGCGAGCGGTCTCTTCGCATACGGCGACGCGC
This sequence comes from Thermoflexaceae bacterium, assembly GCA_043741475.1. Taxonomy (GTDB): domain Bacteria; phylum Chloroflexota; class Dehalococcoidia; order Tepidiformales; family Tepidiformaceae; genus JAGQHB01. Next base: position 1,564 of record JAYUAG010000174.1, read on the forward strand.
GAGCCTCGTACCTCGAGGCGCTCGAAAGCCTCCGCCACCTGGCCGACAGCGACGGGGTCCGTCGCTGCCTGGTGGCCGTGACCCTCAAGCTCGCTGCGGCCTCGTTCTATACGCCCAGTGCGGAGATCTTTCGCGCGCTCGAAAGGGCGGACACAGTTGCCCGCGAACTCGGCGACACCGAGAGCCACATCAAGTTGTTGGTCGCGGTTGCCTCGTGGCAATTCATGGCCGGGCAGGGCTCCGCCGCCGTCGGCACAGCAAGTCGGACAGTGGAGGAGGCCGCGAAAGCTGGATTCGACCGCCTCCTCTCAGTGCCGTTCAGTCTGCTCGGCAAAGCCTTTTACATCATCGGCGAGTATGACAAGTCGGTGGCGGCTCTTGAAAAGTCCCGTGAGTTGACCAACGCCGCCGGAGACGACCCACTGGCGCGATATCACCTCGTACCAACGCTCGGGTACTTGGGAAGCGTGCTCGAACTCCAGGGCCGACTAGCTGATGGCCTCGCCGAGCAGGTGGAGTGTCTCCGCGTGGCCGAGCAGCGGCAAGACTTGCGCCAGATCGGCGCGGCGCACATCTACTTCGGTGCGAGCGCCTCCTTCCAGGGCAACCTCGCCAAGGCATTCGAGCACATGACGGTCGCGGCCGATCTCCTCGAAGGGCGCGGCGACCCCGTTGCGCTTTATTGCACACTCGGCTTCCTGGGGTGTGTTTACGCGCAGCGGAACGAGCTAGATCTCGCGCGCAAGCACCTCGACCGCGCGCTCGGAATGGCCGCGGATGCAGGTTCGTTCATTTTTGTGCCACTCTTCCAGGCCTACCGTGCGGACATCGAGATCCGCGCTGGCCACGCCGCCGAGGCGATCGAGCCCCTTCGGGCGGCGATCACCCTGGGCGTGAAAAGCCAACAGCGCCAGAACGAAGCCGAGGCTCATCGAATCTTGGGTTGGGCCCTCCACCACGCTTCTCCCGGCGCAGACGGAGAAGCGGCCCAAGAGTTCGCCACCGCCGTCCGAATCTACCGTGACCTCGGTGCTCCAGTGCTGCTCTCCCGCGCGCTGTTCGACCTCGCTGCGTTCTTACGCGGGATAGGAGACGCGCAGGCCGCGGCCGAGACTCAGGTCGAAGCCGTGGCTCTTGCGCGCGCCGCCGGAGCCGACTGGCTGCCGTTCGCTGGGGCAATCCCCGTGCCGTCTGGCACACCCGTCGCAGAGTCCGCCGTCGTGTCCGAACGGTGAACCAGATGGGCGAGGTGACGGCTCTCGCGGCGCTAGCCGCGCCGGACTTTGAGGCGGATCGCGCCCACTACGACCTCTCCGACGACTTCTTTCGCAGCTGCCTCGACCCTTCCATGAGCTACTCATGCGCGTACTTCGAGACCGGTGAAGAAACGCTCGAGGAAGCACAGCTGGCGAAGGTCGACCGCGCGCTCAAGCATTTGGAGTTGGTTCCTGGTGCTCGCCTCCTCGAGGTAGGCCACGGCTGGGGGGCGACCGCGATGCGCGCCGCGACCCAGTGGGACGTGCGCTACACCGGTCTCACGCTTAGCATCAACCACCACGAGTACGCGCGCACGTTGGCGAAGGGACGGCGAGGCTTGGACTTCCGCCTCGAAGGGTGGGAGACATACATGGAGCCGTGCGACAACATCGTCTCATTCGGAGCGTTCGAACACTTCACGGTCGCAAAGTACGCCGCCTTCTTTGCCCGCTGCCGCGCGCTCATGCCCGAAGGGGGCAAGCTTGCACTTCAGACCATCACCCGCGGCCGCGCGAGTTCGTCGCTTGCCTTCGCCCGGCACACAAAGATGATCCTCACCGACGTCTTCCCCAAAGCCGAGATCCCGGCGCCCGAGGAGGTCGTGCGACACAGCCGCGAGAACGGCTTTGAGCCGGTGCTCGTGGAGAGCCTCCGCTTTCACTACGCGCAGACTCTCGAGCGTTGGGGGAAGAACCTCGAAGCGAACCGGGACGCCGCCATCTTTGCTACGAACGAGAAGACGTATGCGATGTTCATCAAGTACTTCTTCACGTCGGCTGCATACTTTCGCTCGGGGGAGTACGGTTCCCACTACTTCCTCCTCCGCGCGTTTTAGGCGCAGCTATGTCCAACTCTCTCTTCGCAGAGGCGGAGATAGGTCTCCGGGAGCGGGTGCGTGACTTCACACGGCGCGAGATTACGCCGGTGGCCGATGTCTTCGACTCCAGCGGCGAAGCCCCCGAGCAGGTCTACCGCGCGTTCTTTGAGACGGGCTTGCTGCACGGCCACATCCCGCGCGGATACGGCGGGAGGGGGCACAGCGCCACGGCTACGACCGTGGTGGCAGAGGAGCTAGCGTTCGGCTGCCTTGCGGTCGCTTCGGCGCTCGTCGTCGGCATCCTGCCCATCTCGATCCTGGTTCGCGGCGGCTCTGAGGCACAGAAGGAGCGTCTGCTCCGCCCGCTTTCGCGGTGGTTCAGCCTGCCTGCAATCGCCTGCACGGAGTCGCAGGCCGGAAGTGACCTGCGCGCAACTCGAACACGCGCGGTCCGCTCCGGCAATGAGTACCACCTCACCGGCCGGAAGGCCTATGTCTCGAACCTGCCGTTCGCCGACTTCGTGATCGTCATCGCGCGGACAGAACCCGGGGAGCGGCTGGGATCGGGGCGCTCGCTGAGCGCCTTCGCCGTGCCGCGCGATTCGCCAGGTTTCGTGCCGGGCCCACGATGGCGGACTGTCGGGTTAAGGTCGCTAGCGGTGTACTCGCTTTCCCTCGACGACGTCGTGGTCCCTGAAACGTTGCGCATTGGAGATGAGGGCGACGGACTGTCGCTCCTGAACGGCGCCCTGGACCTGAGTCGCGTGATGATGGCGAGCTACGGGGTCGGCGCCGCTCGCCGTGTAATAAATGAGCTGTTCCAGCATGGGCGCGCGCGTGGCGCGGACGGGACGAAGCCGTCGCGCGGCCAGGCTTACCGCTTCGCCCTCGTCGAGATGGAAGCCGAGGTGTCGGCAGCGCGAGCGCTTGTGGCGATCGCCGCGGCTCGCTACGACGCCGGCCTGCCATACACCAAGGAGGCGAGTATCGCGAAGCTGCTGAGCGGGCGCGTGTCGCGGCGTATTGCCGAGGGGGCAGGAGTGTTGCTGGGAGGTCGGCAGTTCGCAGGCCGTGCCGCCATCGAGAAGTTTCACCGGGAGGTGCCTGCCCTCTGCATCATCGAAGGCGCCGAACCCATCCAATCGGAAATCGTCTACTCAGAGATGCTGCGCCGCGGATTGTACTAGTTAGTGCCGATACAACTGGACTCGCGAGAATTTGACGAGGGCAGTTTTGGAGCGGCCTTTCTCCCGGTTCCGCCAGCTGAGCTGACGAACGGTCCCGCCCCCAAAGAGCGCCAGGGGAGACACCCCGCGTTCGACTGGTGCGAACAGGAAGCGCCGTTCTCTCCCCAGGACGATGCGTCGCCCATGGGGACGAACCGACACCATCGGGTCATCGTGTGGCAGTTGCGACACGGACCGCTTGGGTCTCGGCCACCCGCCAGACCTAAAGTCGCGGCCAGTCTGGTCAGGACTCCGCCGTGACCATCGATGCCACCAGCCGCCCCCGCGCCCTCGCCGGAGCGCTCCAGGGCATCGCCGAAGCGTTGGACGCGGTTGGTCTCGTCGACCGC
>JAYUAG010000175.1:0-12030 GCA_043741475.1 Thermoflexaceae bacterium
CGCCGGTCGCGAGCGACGTTCGGGACGTAGTCCAGGTCGCAGTCGGGGTCTGGGGTGTGGTAATTGATCGTCGGCGGCACCTTCTGGTCGCGGATCGCCATCACCGCCGCCAGTGCTTCGACCGACCCAGAGGCGCCCATGCAGTGTCCCGTGATCGGCTTGACCGAGCTGATCGTCGTGCGGTAGGCGGCCTCCCCCATGATTCCCTTGAAGACGGCCGTCTCCACGCGGTCGTTCTGGGGCGTGCCGCTCCCGTGCGGGTTGATGTAGTCGATCGTCGCGGGGTCGATGCCTGCCTTCTTCACGGCCTGCGTCACGGCCCGGCGCAGGCCGCGTCCTGTCTCGTGCAGCGAGATCATGTCGAAGGCGTCGTTCGAGCTGCCGTAGCCGATCACCTCGCAGTAGATCCGTGCTCCGCGCGCCTGCGCGCTCTCCAGCTCTTCGAGGATGAACGCGCCCGCGCCTTCGCCCGCGACGAACCCGTCACGGTTCAGGTCGAAGGGCCGCAGGGCCTCGGCTGGATGGTCGTTGTTGCCCGCCAGCGCGCGCATCGAGCACCAGGTCGCGTGGTAGATCGGCAGCAGCACGGCGTCGCAGCTGCCCGCGATGACCGCGTCCGCGTCGCCCCGGCGCACGACTTCGAAGGCCTCACCGATCGAAGCGCCGCCCGTCGCGCAGGCGCTCACGATGGCGTGATTGGGGCCGCGTGCGCCCGTCGCTATCGCGATCTGGCCGCTGGCCGCGTCGTTGATGAAATTCGCGACGAGGAAGGGGGTGACCCTTCGAGGGCCTTTTTCGTCCAGGATCTTCTGGTACTCAAGCACGAGATCCGTCCCGCCGCCGCCCGACCCGAAGATCACGCCGACGTCCTCAGCGTTCGCTTCGGTGATCGCGAGGCCGCTGTCCTCGAGCGCCTCCAGTGCCGCGCTCAGGCCAAAGGTCACGCCCCGCGGCAGATAGCGCTGCTGCTTGGCGTCGACCCGGGTCCCCAGCTCGAAGCCCTTCACCTCGGCCTGGATGCGGATCGGATACGGCTCCGGGTCGAAGAGCGTGATCCGGTCGATGCCGCTGCGGCCGGCGACCATCGCCTGCCAGGTCTCCTCGGCCGTGTGGCCCACGGCGGTGACGGCGCCCGCGCCGGTGACGACCACCCGGCGCGTCATCGCCCCGCCGCTTCCAGCAGCCGGAAGTTCTCGGAGAAGAGGCCCTCGTTCTCGTCGGAAAGGCTCACCGAAGGCACGCTCCCATCGATCCGCCGCACCAGCCGCGTGAGCACGTTGCCCGGGCCCACCTCGATGAACAGGTCGGCCCCTTTCGTGCGCATCGTCTCGACCGAATCCTGCCAGCGCACGCCCATCACGAGCTGATCGCGCAGTTCGGCGTAGACCTCCGGCTTCGTGGAGATGAGCTGAGCCTTCGTGTTCCCCACCAGCGGCGTGCGCGGGTCCGTCATCGGGAGCCGCTGCATGAGCCGCGCCATGCTCTCACTCGCCCGCGCCATCAGCGGCGAATGCGAGGCGATCGAGATCGGCAGCCGCACCACGCGGCGCGCCCGCGCCTTCTCGGCGAGCTCCATCGCCCGCTTGAGCGCGTTCATCGCGCCCGAAATCACGTTCTGGCCCTCGCAGTTCGCTGTCGCGAGCCCGACGTACCCCTCTGTCGAGGCTTCCTGGCAGATCTCCGCCACGGTCGCCTCGGGCAGGCCGAGGATCGACGCCATGCCTCCGGGGTTCTCCCGCCCGGCCTCGTCCATCAGGCGGCCCCGTTCTTTCACCAGCCGCGCGCCCTCCTCGAAGGAGAGCGAGCCCGCCGCAACCGCCGCTGTAAACTCACCCATCGAGTGGCCCGCGAAGAGATAAGGCTCGACTTTGCGGTCGTAGCCGTCCCAGCGTTCCTGCAGCGCCGCCAGCCACGCGATCGACGTTACGAAGGTCGCGGGCTGCTGCGTGATCGTCGTCTCAAGCTCGGCATCCGAACCTTCGACGCAGAGCTTCGCAAGGTGCATATCGAGCGCGTCGTCCGCCCGGCGGAAGACATCGGCCGCGGCCCGCGAGGCGCCTATCAGCTTCGCCGCCATGCCGGAATGCTGTGAACCCTGCCCGGGGAAAATGAGCGCCACGCGCCGCCATGGCTTAACTTCCAGATCCATCGGATCTCTCCTCGTATCTGCCGCGGAGGGCCGACCCCTCGCACGCCATAGGATACCACCCCGATCAATAGCCGATACGCGCCCGGATGCGCCCCTTCCCTCACCCCGTCACTCCGTCCCCGCCTACGCCATCCCCAGCGGGTCGATGTCCACCGCCCAGCGTTCGCCGAGGCGCACGCGCTCGATCAATCGCGCCGGTTCGCGGCCACGCAGCAGCACCTGCCAGCGATACTCGCCCCGCATCCGGTGGATGTAGGTGGGCATCGGCCCGAGGATGTCCGGTTCGGCGTGGCCGAGAACATCGCGTTCCAAACGCAGCTCGCCTGCGACCCGCGAGGCCTCCAGCAGCCCGGCCTCCGCCTCACGGTTGCGGTGGACGAGGCGCGCCATGCGGCTGAACGGCGGGTAGCCCGCCCGCCGCCGGTGGGCGATCTCGTCCTGGTAGAAGGCGAGGTAGTCGTGGTTTGCGGCGGCCACGATCGGCGTCGATTCCGGCTCGTAGGTCTGGATGAAGACGTAGCCGTCGCGTTCGCGCCGCCCGGCGCGGCCCGCCACCTGGGAGAGCAGCTGGAACGTGCGCTCGTGCGCGTGAAAGTCCGGGATGCTCAGGCCGACGTCCGCGTCCACGACTCCGACGACCGTCATCTCCGGCAGGTCCAGCCCCTTCGCCAGCATTTGCGTGCCGACGAGGACATCGATCTCGCGCGCTTCGAGCGCCGCCAACATGCGCTCGTGGCTGCCCTTGCGCGAGGCCACATCGCTGTCCCAGCGGGCGACGCGTGCGCCGGGGAAGGCCGCGATCGCTTCTTGTTCGACGCGCTGTGTGCCCACGCCAAAGGGCCGGTACTTTGCGCTATCGCAGGCGGGACAGCGTTCTTCGAGCGCCCGCTGGCGGCCGCAATGGTGGCAGCGCAGTCGCGGGTGCAGCGCGTCCGCCAGGTCAAGGCTCATCGCGACCGCGCAAATCGGGCAGAGCGGCAGATAGCCGCACGCCCGGCAGAGCATGAACCGTGCGGACCCGCGCCGGTTCACGAAAAGGATGCTCTGTTCCTTCCGCTGAAGGGAGATGCGGATCGCGCGCTTCAGGGGCACGCTGAAAATGCCCCGGTTGCCGATGCGCAGTTCCTCACGCATGTCCACGATCGAGACCTGGGGCAGGCGCCCTTCTTCGGTCGCTCCGCCAGGGCCGGGGGAGACGCGCCGGCGCAGCTCGATGCGATGGATCGCCCCACTCTCGGTGGCCTGGTACGTCCCGATATCGGGCGTTGCGCTCCCCAGCACGAGCGTCGCCCCCACGAGGCGGCAGAGCTCCTTCGCGGCCTCTCGGGCGTGGTAGCGCGGCTGTGGGTCCGCCTGCTTGTAGCTCCACTCGTGCTCTTCATCGAGCACCACCAGTGCCAGATTCGCGACCGGCACGAACAGGGCGCTGCGCGATCCAATCACGAGCCGCGTCTTGCCGCTCTTCACCCGCCACCACTGGTCGTAGAGTTCCCCCGCGCCTAACGCCGAGTGGAAGACGGCGAGCGTGTCACCGAAGCGCTCGCCGTATCGCCGGATGGCCTGGGGGGTGAGCGAGATCTCGGGCACCAGCACGATCGCGCCGCCACCCGATTCCAGCACGCGGCTGACGAGTTCCAGGTAGACCTCCGTCTTGCCGCTGCCGGTGATCCCGCGCAGCAGGTGCACCTCGCCCGGCCGGATCGCTGCGACGGCCGCTTCTTGCTCGGCTGTGAGCGTCGGTGGCGGGCGCTTCGGGAACCGGTATGCGGCGATCGGGTCGCGTTCCACGCGCGCTTCGTAGAGCCGCAGCCAGCCTCCCTCGGCGAGCGTGTTCAGATGGGCCGGGCTGGCGCCCGCTTCGCGGACGCGCGAGAGGGGAAGGTCCGGGTTCGTCGCCAGCAGCGCCAGCACCCGGCTCGCGACCGACTTCGGTTGCTTCGCCGCTATCTCTGTCGCCCTGGCGGCAGCGGCGTCCGGCGCGACTTCGAGCACCACCCTGCGCTCCGTCCTTGCGTGGCCAGCGGGCCGCGCCAACCCCTGCACGACCGTCAGATGCCCGTCCCGCATCAGCCGCTGCAGCCGCGTCAGTGTCACCCCCGGCGCGCCCTCGCGCAGCGTCTCGATGCTCACGCGCCCGTGTTTCGCGATGAACCGTAAGATGCGCTGGTCCTGCGGATAGACCGGCAGCAGTGCCGGGATCGCCACGGGAGCGATCATTGTGACCGCCTTCTGGCCATACCCATGCGGCAAACAGACGGCGACACAATCCCAGAGCGGCGCGAGGTAGGTCTCGCCCAACCAGCGCGCGAGCGCGATGTGCTCTGTGTCCAGCACCACTTCGGGGTCGGCGACCGCCTGGATGGGCCGCACTTCGACGAGCGCCGTCGTTGCGTGGCGCGCCAGCACGATGCCTTGCAACACGCGCGGCCCGTAGGGCACGAACACCGCCTGACCCGGCTGTGGGTCGAGCGTCGCTGGCACGCCGTAAGTGAACGCCTGGCGCGCGGGCTGCCCCGCGTTCACCGCCACGTCCGCGTACGGCGCCACCGCGGCCAGCCGGACTTCGGCTTCGCTCTCGTCCATGGTCCCATCGTGGACGGGTATGGCCGGATGTGACAGTGGCACGCCGCAGACGCAGGCTCTGGTAGCCGCGACCCGCTGTGGTCGCGGGCGGGTGTGCCATGGTTGAGCTTCGCCGGACCGTCAGCCCGGAGTGGCCGCTACGGCGGCCGCCGCGAGTTCTTTCGGCCCGCCCGGTGAGGCAGCCCCAGCCTCCGGATCCTTCAATGCCAGGCCGGCCGTCAGCACGAGGAACACGATCACGCCCGTCGCCATGGTGATGCTCGCGAAGAAGAACGCCGCAGAGAGTCCGAGGCCGTCCGCGAACACCCCGCCCACGAGCGAGCCCGAAAGCAGTCCCACGCCGTTCGCCATCGAACTCAACCCGAGCACGGTGCCCATCCCCACGCGCCGTCCGGCGACCACCTGGATCGCCCCGGAAGCCGGGCCCGAGATCGCGCTCGCCGCGCCCATCGCCAGCATGATCCCTACCACCACGAGGTAGATGGTCGAGACGCCTAGCGCGAAGATCAGGGCTGCCTGGAAGGTGAGCCCGATGGCCACCAGCATGCGCCGGTCCAGCCTGTCCGCCAGCCGCCCGAAAAACGGTTGGCCCAGCCCCGCGGTGAAGTCCTGGGTTGTGAAGGCCAGCCCGATCAGCGCCGGACTGGCGCCTACGTCGTCCTCCAACCGCAGTGCCAAAAACGCAAACGACGCGCCCGAGCCAAGCGCCAGGATTACGGCGTTCACCACGAGCGCCACCACCAGCCTGTCCCGCATCGCCTCTTTGAGCGGCAGGGCGGGCGCCACCGGCCGGCGCGAGGCCCGTTTCGGCGCCGTCCGCGGCAGCCACCAGATGACGATCAGCGCCGACGCCGCCATCATCGCCGCCATCGCGATGAAGACCGCGTCGAAGCCGACGAACTGGCGCAGCACGCCCGCCAGCGAGGGCCCCGTCGCGAAACCGATCACATCCGCGGTCGCGTAGACGCCGAGCCAGCGGCCCTCGTGGCCGGGCGGCGTCATGTCGCCGACATACGCCCGCGCCACCGAAAAGAGCGCGCTCGTGCCCACGCCGCTGAGCATCCGGAATGCGATCAGCTGGACGAAACTGTCGGCCGTCAAGTACCCGAGCGCGGCTACCATATAGATGAGCAGCCCGCCAATGATGAACGGCTTGCGCGGGTAGCGGTCGGATAGTCGGCCGATGATCGGCGCGAACAGCGCCTGCGTGATCGCGAACGCCGAGAAGGTCAGCCCCAGCAGCCCCTTGCTCGCGCCCAGTTCCTTCGCGTACACGGGCAGCAACGGGCTGACCATGGAGATGCCCATGGTCGCCACGAAGATCGCGATCATCAGCGCAACGAAGGGACGGGAGAGCACCGACTCAGACTACAGGAAACGCTCCGAACGGCCGCCCGCCTCGGCTCACTCCCGCGACCAGAGGCTGAAGAGGAAACCGTCAGGCCCCATCACCTGGCACTCCATCGCGCCATCGACCTCCGCCGGCTGCATAACCGCTACGGCGCCGAGCTTCAGCGCCGTCCGGTATGCCTGCTCGGCGTCGGTCACTCCCAGGCGTAGCTCGGCGCCGATACCGCGGGCAGCGCCGTCACGGCCGAGGGCGGCGTGCCAGGGGTGGCCCTTGTAGGCGTCGTCGTCAGAATGGATGGCGACCGTGGCGTCGCCCGCCCGCAGCTCGGCGTAGCCCGGGAAGCTCTGTTCGACGCGCAGTCCGGCCACCTCTACCAGGAATCGCGTGAGACCGGCGAGGTCCGTCGCCCAGAGGACGACGCCCAGTTCTGGCCCGGAAGGCATGTCGGATCCCTTCACCACCGGGGCCAGTGTAACTGGCGGTCACGCGTGAACGTGACGCACACTCCATAATGTGCGCTCACTCGCCATAATAACGTTTGAGGGCTCGCACCACGGGAACCGCGCGCGCCTAACCGACCGCCCGGAACTTCGGGATGGCCACGTCCTCGTGCCGTTCGAATTCCACCCGCACCGGCATCCCGACCCGGATCTGGTCGTTCCCTACGCCGACCACGTTCGAGACCATGCGCGGCCCTTCCTCCAGCTCTATCAGGGCGAGGTTGTAGGGCAGCTCCGCGAAGAAGCCCGGGTGGTACTTCTGGTGCATCACCCCGAAGGAGCGCACGATGCCGCGCCCGCTTGCCGCGGACCACTCCACGTCCGTCGAAAGGCACTGGTCGCAGTGCATGCGGCTGGGCATACGCATCGCGCCGCACGCCGTGCAGCGCATGAGCATCAGTTTCCCCACCATCGCGCCTTCATAGAACCGCGCCGAAGCCTCGTCGGGGAGAGGAAGCGGCTTTGCAGGTGCAGCGACCGGTTCGTCGGCCATCAGGGTTACCTCGCGTTCGGGCTGAGGATGAGACAGCCGTGATAGCTGAGCGTGCCACCGTTGCCGGTGCAGAGGATCACGTCGTTCTTGGGCGCCTGGCGCGCCCCGCCCTGTCCCCGCCCCTGGATGATCGCCTCGCTCAGGGGCGTCATCCCCCACATGTAGTAGCCCGAGAGTTCGCCGCCGCCCGTGTTCGTTGGCAGCGACCCGCCAGGCCCGAGCCTTCCATCGGCGACGAACGGCCCGCCCTCGCCCTTCTTGCAGAAACCGTAGTCCTCGAGCGTGACGATCACCGTGTACGTGTAGCAGTCGTATAGCTCGCAAACGTCGATGTCTTCCGGCCCGACGCCGGCCATCGCGTAGGCGGTTTTTGCCGCGATCTTCGCGCCGGTCTCCGTCTCCGGGTCGGCGCCGGCGCGCAGCGGGTCTCCTGGGTGGCCCTGCCCCATGCCCCAGACGTAGACAGGCGGTTGCTTCAGGTCTTTCGCCCGGTCCGCCGCGCTCACAATCACGGCCACAGCCCCATTCGAAACGAGGCAGCAGTCGAGCAGGTGCAACGGCTCCACCACCCAACGCGAGGCGTGGTAGTCCTCGATGGTGATCGGGTCTCGCATCTGGGCGATCGGGCTGCGCGCCGCCCACTGGCGCTGCGCCACGGCGACCGCGCCGAAGTGGTCGTTGGTCGTGCCGTAGCGCGCCATGTGGTGGCTTGCGGCGAGCGCGTAGGAGGTGTTCGCGCCGAAATAGCCCGCCGCCGCATAGAGGCCCGCCATGCCCGCCGGCCGGCCGGCCAGCCGCGCGGCGCCACCGTATGCCGCGCCGCTCGTCTTCCCTTCCGCCAGCGGGGTGTCGGCGAATACGCAGACGACGTTGTTCGCCATGCCGGCGGCGATGGCGAGGCTGGCGTACTGCACCATCTGTGAGGCCGTCGAGCCAGCGGCGTTCATGTGGTTCAGCAGCCGGAGGTCGCGCAAGCCGAGGTAGTTCTGGAGGTTGAGGCCGATCCCGTGGCCGGTCGTGCCCGTGATCCCGGCGTTGGTGAGGAGGCCGTCGATCTCGTCCTTCCGCAGGCCCGAGTCGGCGATTGCGGCCCGCACCGCGTCCGCCGCCAGTTCGGTCGCGGACTTGCCGAAGACGCGCCCCATGGGCGTCATGCCGAGCCCGCTGATCGCGGTCGCCCCGCGCATTGGATGTGCCATGCTTCCCTCCGCCGGGCGATTCTACGGTGGCGACGGGAACGGCGCTGGCCACCGGCTACCAGGCGCCCGGGACACGCGCGGTTCCCGTAGCCCGCGCGCACCGCTCACCGCTCAATACCGGTAGGTCTCGAAGTCCTTCGCCACGATCGTGTTCGGCAGCCCGCCCGTGTCCACATCGATGTTGATATGCGTCAGGATCAGTTGCGCCTCTTTCGGCATCGCCGCCCTCACGATCGGGATGTCATCGACGAGGTTCATGTGGATCGGCACCTTGTCCGCCCGCGAGGCGCACTCGCTGACCATGACCTCCTGGCCCTTCGCCAGTTCGAGCACCGAATCACAGAGCCGCGTGTCGCCCGTGTAAGAAAACCGGCGGCCGCCGAGCCGGGCCGCATAGCCGAGGCACATCTCCAGGCCGTCGTCGTGTTCCATCAGGTAGGGGTCGAGTTCGAGCTCTCCGGCGCGCACCAGCTTGCCCGGGGTCGCCTCCTGCCATTCGATGTCGTAACCGATCCCGGCGAGCACACCGGGGAACACCATTTCCGCGATCTTCGACCCGAGCAGCTGCGTCTTGCGCGGCCCGATGATGCGCACCGGCTTCGTGCGGCCGCGCCAACGCCAGTGGAGCAGCAGGAACGGCAGGCCGAGAAAGTGGTCACCGTGATGGTGGCTGATGACCACGGTTTCGACATCGTTGGCGTTCAGCCCGCAGGTGTTCATCGAACTGAGCGTCTGCGGCGGCGCGTCGAACAGGATGCGCTCGTTCACCATGAAGCCGCTGCAGCAGAGCCCCCCGGGCGAGAACGCATTGCCGCTTCCAATGAACGTCAGTCTGAGGTCTGTCATCGTGGTTCCGCCATCATAACCCAGCAAGCCGATTCGGACTGTGACGTGGACTACACTTACGCGCACGTTCTTTAGGGGCCCTTGACCGTGTCCTTCCAGCGGTTGCCAGGCGCGGTGTGGATCACACTCGGGTCCCCCTACAGAATCGGTAGGTGAACAGGTCAGCAGCAGTGCGGGTGGGCATCATCAACGCCACCGGCTTCGCCGGCATGGAAGCCGCTCGCCTCCTCTACAACCACCCTATGGCGCGAATCACGGCGATCACCGGGCGCTCGCTCGCGGGTCAGCGGTTGGGTGAGGCTTTCCCCCACCTCGCGCCATACACGGACCTCGTCATCACGTCCGAGATCGAGTCCGAGGTCGACATCGTGATGTCGGCCCTGCCGACGGGCGAGAGCGCGGTCGCTTGCGCGCCGTTCATCCGTGCGGGCGTGCCCTGCATCGACATCGCCGCCGACTTTCGCCTGCGCGAACCGTCTGCGTTTGAGGAGTGGTTCGGGAAGCCGCACCCCGCTCCCGACCTCCTCCCGATGGCGGTCTACGGCCTGCCTGAGATCAACCGCGACCGCATCCGCGCGGCGAAGCTCGTTGCCAACCCCGGCTGTTACCCCGCGGCCTCCATCCTCGCGCTCGCGCCTGCCGTGGCCGCGGGCCTGCTCGAAGGGCCGATCATCGTCGACGCAAAGTCGGGAATCTCTGGCGCCGGCCGCGGCAGCGGTGGCAGCTTCGGCTATAGCGAAGTGAATGAGGATGTGAGCGCCTACAAGGTCGCCAGCCACAACCACCAACCGGAGATCGCGCAGGAACTCGCTGCCATCCGCGGCGATGAGGCGTGGCCGAAGGTCACGTTCGTCCCCCACCTCGTACCCATGACGCGCGGCATCCACGCCACCTGCTATGCGCAGCTCTCCCGATCGGTGACGAAACAGGAGATCTCGGCGCTGTACGAGGACTTCTACGCCGACGCTCCCTTCACCCGCGTCACGAAGGCGCCGCCGCACACAAAGCACACCCTCGGCAACAATATGTGCCTCGTCCACCCGGCCATCGACGAACGGCACGGTATGCTGGTGGCGATAGGCGTCCTTGACAATCTGGTGAAAGGCGCCGCGGGACAGGCGATCGAAAACATGAACCTCATGCTCGGGCTGGACCAGAAGGCGGGTCTCGACCTCCCGGCGCTCTACCCGTGACGATCGCCGGGGCCATCGTTGTCGACCCGCAGGGCAACGTCACCGACACGCCAGGGTTCCGGGCGGGCGCCACCTACGCCGGTATCAAAACGTATGGCGAAGGCAAGCTCGACCTGGGCATTCTCGTCGCGGACCACCCTTGCGTGGTCGCAGGCACGTTCACGAAGAACCGGTTTCGCTCCGCGGCGGTCGAGGTGAACATCGAGCACATGGCGGATGGCCGGGCGCGCGCCGTGGTCGTGAACTCTGGCTGCGCGAATTCGAGCACCGGCGCCCAGGGTATCGCCGATGCGAAAGAGATGGCTGCCCTCACGGCCGCGAAGCTTGATCTCGCGCCGGCGGAGGTCCTCGTGGGCAGTACGGGCGTTATCGGCCAGTACCTGGCGATGGAGAAGATCACGGCGGGCATCGCCGCTATCGAACTGACTGCAGATGGCGGCCCGGCTTTCAGCCGTGCGATCACGACAACGGACACGCGCCCCAAGCACGGGTCGGTCCGCTTCGGGCCCTATGTCCTCTCTGGCTGCTGCAAGGGCGCGGCCATGATCCACCCGAACATGGCCACGATGCTCGCCTATCTCACGACCGATGCGCCCGTCGCGCATGCCTTCCTCCAGCAGGAATTGCGAGAGGCGGTCGACCGTTCCTTCAACATGGTGGCGATCGATACAGACACGAGCCCGAGCGACACGGTGCTCGTCTTCGCGCGCATCCCGGGGCCGGGCGAAACGGCGCTCGATGCGAACTCGCCGCTGGCGGCCGGCTTTCGCACGGCGCTCCGCGCCCTCTGCGTCCACCTCGCCCGGGAAATCGCCCGCGACGGTGAAGGTTCGACGCGGGTGATCGAAGCGCGCGTCACCGGCGCGGCCAGCGCGACCGAGGCGCGACATCTTGCCCGGCTGCTCACGACTTCGTACCTGCTCAAGTCGGCGGTCCACGGCGCTGACCCCAATTGGGGTCGCATCTCCGCCATCATCGGCCGGTCGGAAGTGACGTTCGACGAGGCCGACGTGACGATCGATCTGTGCGGCGTCCGCGTCTTCGACCACTCCCGGCCAACGGACTTCGATGCCCCCACGGTCTCCGGGCTGATGAAGGCGGACGAAGTCCCGATCGCCGTCCACCTCGGCGCAGGGACGGCGGAGGCGGTCGGCTGGGGCTGCGACCTCACGCCCGAATACGTCCACCTGAACGCGGACTACACGACGTGAGCGGCTTGCTCGTCGTGAAGATCGGTGGCTCCACCCTCGGGTCGACCGACAGCAGCTTCCGCGACGTGGCCACGCTCGCCAAAGGCGGCGACATCCCCGTGGTTATCCATGGCGGCGGGGCCGAGGCGAGTCGCTGGCTCGAACGGATGGGCATCCCTTCGCGCTTCGAGCGCGGTCTGCGCGTAACGGACGAAGACGTGCTCCCGGTGGTCGTCGCGGTCTTCGCGGGCCTGGTGAACAAGCGTATCGTCGCCGCCATCAATGGCGCCGGGGCAATGGCTGTGGGTCTGTGCGGCGCGGACGGACGCGTCCTCCAGTGCCGGATTGCGGACCCGTCCCTCGGCTTCGTGGGCGAGCCCGTGGCCGTGAACACGGTTCCCATCATTGCCCTTCGCGGGGCGGGCATCATCCCCGTGATCGGGCCGATCGGCTGCGTCCCCGCCACCTCGGGCGCGGACCAGCTCGTGAACGTGAACGCCGACACGGTGGCGGGGAACATCGCGGC
>JAYUAG010000176.1:0-2139 GCA_043741475.1 Thermoflexaceae bacterium
TCCGATGGGCACGACTACAAGATCATGCAGCTCCACCCAAAGGACACCGGCGGCTCGTTCTTCGAAATCGACGAACAGCTCGGCCCGAATGCCCACGACGCCGACGGCCCCTGGGAGCCCGCGGGCGGCGCCGGCTGGACGGCCGCGCGTCGAGTCGATGTTGTTTCCTCGATCGTCGCGGCCGAGATCCAGGCCGACAACCCCGCCGCCTGCGCCGCCCGCTGGAGCGAGATCGCCGAGCTTCCGCTCGAGATCGACCCGGCCGGAAACCCCGGCATCACCTTCGACAACGCCTCCCTCCGCTTCGTCCCCTGCACGGACGGCCGCCCCGAGGGCCTCGCCGCGCTCGACCTCAACGCGGTGGACCGTCAGCGGGCGCTCAGCGCCGCCCGCCGCCGCGGTCTACCGGTCACCGGCGATCAGATCACGATCTGCGGGGTCAGGCTCAACCTGATCTAAGTCGCGCGCCAGCGTTCCCCTCTCCCGCCGCACGGGAGAGGGGCCAGGGGTGAGGGCAGGACGCCCGGTGACCCCGACCGTGGATGAAACACCGTCCTCCGAAAGGAACATCTCGTGGCCTTCAAACACATCCTCTACTCGCTCGAAGGCGGCATCGCCACCCTCACCATGAACCGTCCCGACAACATGAACGGCATGACCACACGCATGCTCGCCGAGACGAACGAGTGTCTCGCCGCCGCCGCGATCGACCCGGCCGTCCGCGTCCTCGTCCTCACGGGCGCGGGCAGCGCCTTCTGCCCCGGCGCCGACCTCAAACGCGCGACCCGCGGCGTTGGCGACGACGAACCAGACCCGCCCTCGCTCCCCCACCACTACCAGGTCGGCGTCCAGCTCCACGAGATGCCGGCGATCACCGTCGCCGCCGTCAACGGCGCCTGCGCTGGCGCGGGCTTCGGCTGGGCCTGCGGCGCCGACATCCGCGTCGCCGCCCGCTCAGCGATGTTTAGCACGGCCTTCCTCAACGTCGCGGTGGCGGGCGACATGGGCATCCCCTGGAGCCTGCCGCGTCTCGTCGGCGCGGCCAAGGCGCGCGAGCTCTCTTTCCTCACCGAGAAGTTCGGCGCCGACGAAGCCGCCCGCATCGGCTTCGTCGCGAAGGTCTGGGATGACGCCGTCTTCCGCGACGAGGTGGCGAAACTCACGGCCCGGCTGGCCGCCTGCAGCCCCATCGCCCTGCGCACGATGAAGGCGCACTACAACGCCGCCGAACGCATGCCCTACAGCGACTACGTTGCCCTCGAAACCGAGCGGCACTTCAAAATCGTCGGCAGCGAAGACACGCGCGAAGCCTTCCTCGCCTTCGTCGAGAAGCGCGCCCCCCGCTTCTCCGGGCGCTAGCCTCCGCCCGAACGATCGACCGTCCGTAGCGCGCGCGGCAGCAAGCGCTGGGATCTCAGACTCCGCCGGGTGCGGCGAGCCCCTCGGAACTCTCCAACTCGGAACTGACATGGATTACCACCCCTTCGAAGGCCGCCTCGTCCGCCTTCGCGCGCGCGAACTCGACGATGTCCCGCGCTTCCACCGCTGGCTCAACGACCCGGAGATGACCCAGTACATCGAGATTCGCTATCCCCAATCGCTTGCGGGCGAAAGGCGCTACATCGAGTCGCTCCCAGACCCGGGCTTCGAGGCGGCGCGGTTCGCGATCGAAACCCTGGCGGGCCACCACATCGGCAGCTGTGTCCTCCGCGGCGCCACCCCCGAGAACCGTTGCGCCGAGCTCGGCATCTCGATCGGAGAACGCGAATACTGGTCGAACGGCTACGGCACGGACGCCATGGAGGTCGTCTGCCGCTTTGGCTTCGACTTCATGAACCTTCATCGCATCGAGCTCACCGTCTTCGAGGACAATCCTCGCGCCATCCGTTGCTACGAAAAGCTCGGCTTTGAGCACGAAGGCCGCCTCCGCCAGGCCGACTACCGCTTCGGCCGCTATCGCGACAAACTCCTCATGGGCCTCCTCGCGAGCGAATGGAACACTCGGAACTCGTCACCCGGAACTCGGAACTGACATGGATTACCACCCTCTCGAAGGCCACCTCGTCTGCCTCCGCGCTCGCGAACCGGAAGACGAGCCCCTGCTCCACCAGTGGTTCAACGACCCTGAGGTGACGGAGA
>JAYUAG010000177.1:0-2131 GCA_043741475.1 Thermoflexaceae bacterium
TGCCGGGGGCCTGACCGCCTCAGCCGCCGCCGGTTATGTTTGTTGGAGTGGCTGGCGGCGGCTTCGGCAGGCCCCCGCAGCAGAAGCGCGCTTCGTTAGCAACTGTCTTGAAAGTCAAGCGTTCTTGGGCTGCCAGGGCTGCTGTTGATGGACCATGGCGTTGAGAATCGTCAGCAACTTTCGCATGGGCCGTGATAGCCACCTTGAACAACTTGCCGCCGGCGCGGAGGCGGGTGTAGAAGGCGCGCAAGATCGGATTGTGTTTGACGCCGACGAGGGCGGCCATATAGAGCGCCGCCCGCACGGGCGCCCGCCCACCCCACACGAGCCGTTTGCCGCGGAGCTTGTCACTGTCGCGGTTGAGGGGGGCGACCCCGACCAGCGCCGCGATCTCCCGACGCGAGAGGCGGCCGAGTTCCGGCAGCTTCCCCAGCAGCGGGCGGGCGGTGATGGGTCCAACGCCCGGGACGGTGCGCAGCAAGTCCTCCTGGGCGCGATAGAGCGGACTCGCGGCAATGGCATCGGTGAGGTCGCGGTCCACGTCGGCGAGCCGCTTCTCCAGCCAGCGAATGTGGATCGTGATGTCGCGCTTGACTGGGCCGCGCGCAAACCCGAGGCGGTTCTTCTCCGCGACGAGCATCTCGAGCAGCTGCCGCCGCCGCGTGAGCAGGGCGTCGAGGAACTGGGCCGCCTCGTCGGGTAGCGGCCGCACCATGGGCCGGATGCGCTGGCCGAACAGGGCGAGGACTCCGGCATCGATCGCATCCGTTTTCGCGAGGCGCCCGATCGACTTCGCGAAGTCGCGCACCTGGCGTGGATTCACGACCACGACGGGCAGGCCGTGCTTGGCGAGCGCCGCGACGGCTGCCGACTCGAAGCCGCCGGTCGCTTCCAAGACCACCAGCGTGGGCTGGAGCGCCACCAGCCGGGGCACCAGGTCCGCGAGCCCGCGGTCCTCATTGGTGACGACCCAGGACTCGGCGTCCGGCAGGCTGGCGATATCGAGCGTACCTTTCGACACATCGATCCCGACGAAGCATTCCATAGGTCCTCCACGGCAGACGATCGGCGTGGCCCGGCCTTGCGGATGCGGGGTGGAACCCCGGGCAACTGTTCGGGCTCTCGGCGATCACGACAGGGTGGCGCCCCAGCTAACGAACGGGCTCGAGGCCCCTAGGGAAGCTCTGCACAGGTGATCGTGATGCGCGAGCAGAGGGTTGATGGCCCGTGAATTATGCTGAAAGTGGGTCACGCCGCGCTCCGCTCGGGCGCCGCGCGTCTCCGGCGTCCGCCCTGGGCGGGCTCAGGTCAGGCACGGGACCCAGCGGGGCGGCAGCAGGCGCCACCGCATCCGGTAGAGATTGGCCAAGCCAAACATGGTGGAGGCCCGGGCCAGGTTCTTCGCGAGCCCCCGATAGCGGACCTTCACGAACCCCCAGAGCCGTTTGACCACCTGATACGGATGCTCCCCCCGGGCCCGATGCCGCGAGCGCGCCCGGTTGATCGCCTTCTGCGCCGACGTCAGCGGGTGCTTCTGGGTCCCCCGCCGATTCACCCGATACCGGATCCCGGCCGCCGCACAGTCCCGGCGGTCCTGCGCACTCCAATAGGCCTGGTCCCCAAACAGCACGCGTTCCTCGCCATGCAGCAGCGCCGGCAGTTGGGTGAGGTCCGCCGCGGCGGCATCCGTGGCCGTGACGCTGTGGACCACCCCGCGAAGGTCGGTCCCGGTATGCAGCTTCATCCCGAAGTGCCACTGCTTCCCCTTGCGGGTCTGGTGCATCTCGGGATCGCGCGCGTGGGCGGCGTTCTTCGTCGAACTCGGCGCCGCAATGATCGTCGCGTCCACAATAGTGCCCGTCTTCAGCAGCAGGCGCTTCGACGCCAGCAGGCCCCCAATCGCGGTGAACATGGCCTCGGTCAGGTGCTGCCGCTCCAGCAAATGGCGAAATCGCAGGATGGTCGTTTCGTCCGGCACCACGTCGTCGCTCAGCTCGACTCCCACGAACCGGCGGATCGACTCGCTATCGTACAGCGCATCCTCGGCGGCGGGATCGGACAGGTTGAACCACTGCTGGACAAAGTAGATGCGCAGCATCGTCTCCAGCCCCAGGGGCTGGCGGCCCCGGCC
>JAYUAG010000178.1:0-5168 GCA_043741475.1 Thermoflexaceae bacterium
TTGATCATGGGGATCTCCATCCCCTCACTGACGTCATTCCAGGTTGCTGCCATTGGTGCGTATCTCCTCGTCTTAGTAACGGATGCCGGTGCCGGTCATGACGGCGACGACTTTACCATCGGTCTTGCGCTTATATTCGGTCTTACTGGTGGTGATGAGCATGTCGCCGATCGATCCCTTGCGTTCCTGGAGGTCGGACACATAGCTGGACGATTCGAGCACATCGCCCGCGCAGATGTCGTCGAAGTACTCGATTTCGGTGCCGCCGTTGAGGACTCGCGTGAGGGGGCGGCTGGGCTGAGGGCCAGCACCGGCGCCGCGCCGCCCGCCGAACGTGGGGTCGCTGTTGCGGGGGTCATAGATCGGTGTGCCAAGGTAGCCCGCCGGGCAGGGAAGGCTGCGATAGCCAGCCGCTTTGGCGGCCGCTTCGTCGTAATAAATCGGGTCGACGTGGCCGACAGAGCGCGCGAAGAGGCGCACCTGGAGCTTGTCCACCTCGAGCGTTGTGGCTTCCCCCCGTTTGCCGATGGTCGCCCGCATTTCGGGCGTGATCAGCGATTCGTCTGCCATACGATCCTCCGTGTTGGTGTGGAAGCGCACCATACTGGAACGCCGAAGCAAAGGGAACAACGGGCGGCCCTTCCCTTCGCGCGGCGAGCTTGCCACGATGGTGCGAACGGGGGAGGGACGTGTGGCGACCAACCGATGTGGCGCTGGGGGAAGGTTTCGGCGTTGCTCCAACGAGCCGGTGAACCGCTGCCAATACTGCGGGCACGCCTTCTGTGTGTCCCACACCTACCACCTCGAGGACTTCGAGGCGGTCTGCGCAAGGAAGCGCTGCAGTCGCAAGCACGACGATCTCCAGCGGCACACCGAATATCGCGCGGGAATCCTTCGCCGCAACAACGCCGGGCTTTGTGGCGTCGAGGGCTGCGGACCGCACCCCGGGCAGCAATGTTCGCTTTGCGAGGGTCACTTTTGCGAGGCCCACGTTTCCCAGCGACTCTACCCCTACCGCTACGGACGGGTGTTCATCGAACGGCCCGCGAGCGTCTGTCTCTGGTGCTGGGGACGCCGCAAGATCTGGCGACGGTAGTCCGGGGCGTATCATCCGGCCATGGCCAACGAGGTGGGTCTCGAAGCGATTCGTGAAGCGCGCGCAGCGATCGCGGGTTCGGTGCGCGTGACGCCCGTGCTCGCTTCCAACGTGCTAAGCCGTGCGGCGGGCGTCCCCGTGCTCTTGAAGTGCGAACACCTCCAGCGCACCGGCTCGTTCAAAGTGCGAGGTGCACTGAACTTCGTCCGCCAGCTCAGCGCTGACCAGGCAACGCGCGGGCTGGTGGCTGCAAGCGCCGGCAATCACGCCCAGGGCGTCGCCCTTGCCGGCCGCGAACGCGGCATCTCCGTCGCAGTCGTCATGCCTTCTTTTGCGCCCCTCGCCAAGTCGAATGCGGCGCGCGGCTACGGCGCCGAAGTAATCCTCCACGGCAGCTCGCTCGAAGAGGCCCGTGAAGAGGCGCGGGCGATTGCCGATCGCACGGGGCGGGTCTTTGTGCCGCCCTTCGACGACGATGCCATCATCGCGGGCCAGGGCACCCTCGGCCTCGAACTCCTGGAACAGGCGCCTGAGATCATGGAAGTAATCGTCCCGGCGGGTGGCGGCGGACTGCTCGCCGGCGTCGCCGTTGCCGTGAAGAGCCTGCGCCCCGGCGTCCGCGTTGTCGGCGTCCAGTCGGCGGCGATGGACGGGATCATCCAGTCTCGTGCGGCTGGCGCGGCGGTCGCCGCGAAGCCGGCCCGCACGATCGCCGATGGCGTGGCCGTGGCCGGGCCCTCAGCGCGCACTTTCGCGCTCATCGAGCGCTACGTCGACGAACTCGTGGCCGTGCCGGAAGAGGCGATCTTTCACGCCCTCGTCCTGCTCCTTGAAAGGGCCAAGATGGTGGTCGAAGGCGCGGGCGCGCTGGGCGTGGCCGCACTACACGGCGGCCTCTACCGGCCGAAGTCCACCTGCGCGGTGGTGCTCAGCGGCGGCAACATCGACATCAACCTCATTGCGACGGTCGTCCGCCGGGGCCTCGTGGACGCGGGACGCTATCGCGACCTCACGCTCGAAGTGGCGGACACACCCGGGGAACTGGCGATGGTCACGGCCGCGATCGCCGCTTCCGGGGGCAACGTCCTCGAAGTGGAGCACAATCGGGACGCGCGCGACCTGCCGATCGGGGTGACCCTCCTCGAACTTCTGCTGGAGGTGGATGGCGCGGACCACTTCGCGCGCATCTTGCAGACGCTGCGCGCGGCGGGCATGCGGGGCGTTCGCGGGAGCGGAGCGCGTCTCGCGACCGAGGCCGCGCGCCGTCGCCACGAAGACTGGGAGTGACCCCATCTCGAGTCCGACACCCTACGCACAGGGCGCGGTGAGCGCGCGGGCCGACGCGTGTACTGCCATCGGCCGGTTTCCGCCATCAGCCTTCGCTTATGACCGGCCGGACAGACGCTGCAGCTCGGCGGCAAGCTCGCGTCCAAGGCCGGCCGCCGTGCCTGCATCTCCGGCGATCTTCGAACGGAAGACGCGGCCATCGGGCGCGAGCATGGCGTGCAACTTCAGGGTCGATCCGAAGTGCTCGGCGTAAGCGGCCGCGGGGAAGCGGCAGCCGCCGTCAATCGCGGCCAGGAACGACCGCTCAGCGGTGACCGCCGCACGCAACGATGGGTCATCAACCGCGGCCACGAAGCGCCGCGTCTCCTCGTCCGCGGCCCGGCACTCGACCGCGAGCGCGCCCTGCGCGGGCGCGGGCAGGATGTCATAGACGCCGAAGATTTCGGCGGCGCGGCCCGCGACGCCAAGCCGCTCCAGGCCCGCCAGCGCGACGACGATCGCGTCGTACTCGCCCTCGTCCACTTTGCGGATGCGCGTGTCGACGTTGCCGCGGATGGCGCGCACTTCGAGGTCAGGGCGGATCGCCAGGAGCTGGGCTTCGCGCCTTGGACTGCCGGTGCCTATCACCGAGCCCGCATGCAGCTGCTTCAGCGTTCGCCCGGAGCGGCTGACGAGAGCATCCCGCGGGTCGCCGCGAAGCGGGATGGCCGCGATGACGAGGCCTTCGGGCCGTTTCGTGGGAAGGTCCTTGTAACTATGGACGGCAACATCGACCTCGCCGGCGAGCAGGGCGTCCTGGAGCGCCGTCGTGAACCAGCCGACGCCGGCCGGGGCGAGGGACTGGTCACGGTCACCCTGCGTGACGATCTCGACCGTCTCGACGGTAAGCCTGGGGTGCGCGACACGGAGGCGGTCGACAACCATCCCCGTCTGGATGCGCGCCATGGCGCTGCCGCGGGTGCCGACGCGGAGAGTCGTCATTCCAACCTCCCGTCGGCGATGTGCCGGAGCACCCCGTGGGCAGCGCGGACCGTTTGATCGATATCCGCCTCGGCGTGCGCCGCGGACACGAACCACGTTTCGAACTGCGATGGCGGCAGCATGATGCCGCGCGCGAGCATGCCGCGGTGGAACGCGGCGAAGGCTTGCGTGTCCGATTCGCGCGCCTCCGCGTAGTCGCGCGGTGGCTCACGACGGAAGAAGAGCGTGAGCATCGAGTTGAGGCGCACGATGCTCGCGGGCAGCCCGGCGCGCCGGATCGCCGCGGCGAGCCCGTCCTCGAGGTGCGCGGCGAGTTCGTCCGCACGGCGGTAGGCTGCGCCATCGGCGAGCGCATCGAGCATCGCCGACCCGGCAGCCATAACCAGTGGGTTGCCGCTGAGCGTGCCCGCCTGGTAGACCGGCCCCTCAGGCGCGAGCAGGGACATGACTGACGCCCCGCCGCCGAGCGCCCCCACCGGCAGGCCGCCCCCGATCACCTTTCCAAAGCAGACAAGGTCTGCCCCCGGCAACAGCCCGGAGAGTCCGTAACGCATGCGGAAGCCGGTGATCACCTCGTCCGCGATGAGCAGGGCGCCGTGCGCACGCGGCAGCCTCTGAAGGGCCTCCAGGAACGGAGCTTCCGGGGGCACGAGGCCCATGTTCGCCGCCACCGACTCCACAATCACCGCCGTCGTCTCCGCGCCGCGGGTGGCGAACCACTCCTCAAGCGCGGCCACGTCGTTGTAAGGGAGCACTGCGGTCAGCCCCGCAATCCCAGCTGGCACGCCGGCGGAATCACTCAAGCCCAAGGTAGCCACGCCGCTGCCCGCCTTGACGAGCAACCCGTCGCTGTGGCCGTGATAGCAGCCGTCGAACTTGACCACGACATCGCGTCCCGTCGCTCCACGCGCCAGGCGGATGGCGGTCATCGTCGCCTCGGTGCCGGAGTTGACGAAGCGAAGGCGCTCGACGCCGGTGGCTGCCTGGATCGCCTGGCCCAGCGCGACTTCGCCCGGTGTCAGAGCGCCGAACGCGGTGCCGCTGGCGGCCGCCGCCTGGATCGCCTTCACCACGACGGGGTGGGCGTGCCCGAGCAGCAGCGGGCCAAAGGCGCCGACATAGTCGATGTAGCGGCGGTCATCGGCATCGTAGATGTGTGCGCCGAGCCCCCGGACGATCGGGATGGGCGCGCCGCCCACGGAGCGGAACGAGCGCACGGGACTGTTCACACCGCCCGGAAACAGGCCGGCAGCCGCCTCGCGCACGGACTCATTGCTCATGAACGCGCCCCGGTGCGCGAGAGGTAGCGCTCGCGGATCTCGTTCCCGGGCACGTCAAACGCGGCGAAGGGAACCTCCGGGTCGACCGGGGCCGGTCGCGGCCGCTCAGCCTCCCAGAGCGCCGCCTCGCGGCAGAGCGAGACGAGCACGCTGCAGGGTTCGGGGCAGGGGATGATCGTCTCCTCCGGCTCAGATGCCGTCACCGCGGCATCCTCCCACACCGGTACGCGCACGCAGCGTGCGCAGAGCACGCTCGCGGCGGCTCGGCGGCCCGGTTCGCTCAGGGCCGCGGCCACAGCGTACCGCCCTGACTGACGGCCGAGGACCTGGTCGAGGCTGACGATGTGCAACCTGCCTTCTGCCCAGGCCGCGATGTGGCACTCGGCCAGGGGGTACACGACATCGAGCATCGCCGAGAGGGCTTCGAGGGTCGCCGGGCGGCAGTGCCAATCGCGAGCAAGGGTGCGAGCGCCGCTGAGGGGACGGTAGCGGCCGTCAGCGGCGACCCTCGCCAACGCGCGTAT
>JAYUAG010000179.1:0-5167 GCA_043741475.1 Thermoflexaceae bacterium
CGCTCACGCCGGCGATCCGGGTGGAGCGCTTGCGACTGATCACGGCGGCGGACGTGCGCGCGGGCGACTGGGTGAGCGTGATCGGCATCATCAACGAGGTGAAGAACTTCTCGATTCACTCGATCGTCGTGATGGATGCTCCGGCTTCGCCTCCGGCGGAGGGCTTCGCCCGGTCGGCCGGGGGCTTCGCGGGCTACGAGATCACGCGGGATCCTCGGGACCGGCCGCTGATCGGCGGCGTCGTGGACCGGGTCGAAGGCAAGGACATCATCCTCAAAGGCCCGACCGGCGAGATCATCGTCCGCGCCGGGCTCGAGGCCGCCGCCCGGCTCTTTCGCCTCGAGCCCGCGTCTTCGGAAGCGCTCCAGGAGGGTGACCGCGTGGCGGCGGCCTTCGATGCAGGCGGGCCGCCGGCGGCGCTCCTCGTCTTGCCCGCGCAGAAGTAGCCGCCGGGACGCCCCCGACTCTGTGAACTGGTTCACACAACGCGTAGTGACAACCTTTCCTTCGCGGCATAGGATGCCAACCGCGCCCCCATCTCAACGAGCGGACAGATGGAAGGAGAAGGCCTATGCACTCGCTTCACACGTAGCCAGGGCACGTGATAGCCGCCGGCCAGCCGCCGCGCGGCCGCGCCTGAGCGGGCGAACCGGTCCCGCAGGTCTGTTCGCTCCCTGAGAATGGAGTCTGACGATGGATTTCATCGAGACCATCTTCGGCGTCTCGCCGGATGGTGGAAACGGCATGCTCGAAGTGCTCTACCTGGTCGCCGCCGTGACCTTCGTCGCCGTGGTGGTGACGAAGTGGCGGACGCGGCGGCGCATCGGCCGGCACGACACCCGCGACGACGAGCGCTGACGGCACGAGCCGCCAGGCCCGGTCCGACCGGTCTTTTGACGAGACCACGCAAGGAGAAACGTGATGCCAGACAACCCCGGCCCGCGGAACGCGCGCACGCGCGCTGCCGCCGCTGGCCAGCCGCAAACCAACGACAACGCCCCTCAGGCCGCACGGCGCCCCCCGACGGACGCCGAACTGGACGAGCGCGACCGCATGAAGAGCGGCCCGCGCCGCCAGGCCGGCCCGCCGCTTGAGGGCGACAACCCGGAGCCCGTACCGATGGAAGCGGTGCGGGCAGCCGCGATGCCCCGCGAGACCAACCCCGAAGGCCAATAGGAGGCGGAACATGGCTCTCACACTTGTGAAGAACCTCGGACTGAACGACACCGCGACCAGCACCCTGACCAGCACGATCGACGAACCAACGGCTGCCGCGAACAAGAAGCAGCTGATGATGACGGGCAACTGGTTCGCTTCCACCTCGATCGACGAGGGCGCGAACTGGAACCTGGTCGACCCTTTCACGAAGTTCCCGGCCTCGGCCGGTGGCTTCTGCTGCGACCAGGTGGTGGTCTACAACCCCCGCCACAAGATCTGGATCTGGCTGCTGCAGTACAGCTCCACCGCGACGGGCGGGAACCTCTTCCGGCTCGCCGTCTGCCGCGAGGCGACCTTCGGCAGCTGGTATTACTGGGACTTCGCGCCGACCAAGCTGAACGCCGCCTGGACGACGATGTGGTTCGACTACCCGGACATGGCGTTCACGAACGACAACCTCTTCGTGACCTTCAACGGCTTCATCGGGGACGCCTGGCAGCGGGCGTTCGTGTTTCGCTTCCCGCTGGCCACGCTGGCGGCGGGGACGGCCCTCGGCTACCGCTGGTGGTCCACGACGAAGAACGGTTCCATCCGCCTCTGCCGTGGCACGGCCGGCGCCATGTATATGGGGAGCCACAACTCCACCAGCCAGGTGCGCGTCTTCAGCTGGGCGGACAGCTCGAACGGCATCAGTTCGAGCGACGTCAACGTCGCAGGATGGACGGCAGGGGCGTATTCGGCGCCCGGCCCGGGCGGCGTCAACTGGCTCGGGCGCACGGATTCGCGCATCACCGGCGCCTGGGCGGGCGCGGGGACGATCGGCTTCATGTGGTCCGTGAACCGCGACACGAACCACCCGCTGCCGTTCATCCGCGTGGTGCGCATCAACGAGGCGACGAAGGCCGTCATCGACCAGCCCGACATCTGGAGCCGCAAGTCCGGCTGGGCCTACCCCGCAGCGGGCGCCAACGCCCGCGGCGAGGTGGGACTCTCGGCGTTCTACGGCGGCGGCGCCATTCACCCCGGTCATGTCGTCGGGGTGAAGGTGGCCACCGGCTGGTCCACGCAGCTGACGAAGGTAAGCACGCACGGGCCGGCAAACGGTTCGTGGGGTGACTATCTCTCGTGCCTCGCCCACCACGACCAGGGGGACCATTGGGTCGCCTCGGGCTACACCCTCCAGGGCGGTAACGCCCGCAAAGACGTTGAGCCGCGGTACATCCAGTTCCACGGCTGACGGGCTTGACCGGAGTCAAGGACGCGAAGGGCTGGCCACCGTAATCGGAGCCGGCCCTTCGCTTTCAGAACGCCTTCACCCGCGGCGCTATCTCCGAGGCGAGGTATTCGGGTACGTCGTCCGAGGCGAAGTTGAAGTGTTGGAACTGGAGTTCTCCGAGCCCAAGCTCGGCGAGCTTTCCGAGCATGTCCACGACTTCGTCCGTGCCGCCCGCGATCATGCCGCGCGCCTTCGCCCCGGCGCGGAAGTCGGCCGGGCTTGTGCCGGCGGGCGAGCCGAACATCGACATCACGCGGCGGCTGGCGGCATCGAGCGCTTCTTCCGTGGGCCCGACGATGGCAAAGACCATCATCGAGCGCTTGATCGTGGCGGGGTCACGGTTCACCGCTTCGCAGTGACGTTCCAGTACTTCGCGCTTGTGGCGATAGGCGTCCAGGCCCAGGTTCACGCCGTTCCACTCGTCTGCGTATTGGGCGACCAGCTTGAGCGTGCGCTTCTCGCCGCCACCACCGATCAGGATCGGGGGGCGGCCGGCTGCTGGCTTTGGCTGGCAATCCGCGCCATCGAGACGGTAGAAGCGGCCTCCATGGTCCGCAGCGCCGGGCGCCCAGAGCGCCTTTATCAGCTGAAGTGACTCCTCAAGGCGGTCGAAGCGCTCCTTGACGGGCGGGAAGTGGATGCCGTAGGCGCGATGCTCGGCTTCGTTCCAGCCGGCGCCGAGGCCCATTACGAAGCGCCCGCCGCTGAGCACGTCGATCTGCGCCGCCATCCTGCCGATGTCCACCGGCGAGCGGAAGGTCACCGGCGAGACAAGTGGTCCGAAACGGATCGTCTTTGTCTCCTTCGCCGCCACGGCAAACGAGAGGTAGGCCTCGAGCGAATCCTGCTGCGGGCCGATGAAGTAGTGGTCGCTGCGGAAGACGCTCGGGAACTTGAGGCGTTCGGCGAGGGCAAGGATGTGGCTCCAGCGCTCCCATGTCAGGCCGTTCTGTCCTTCTACCATCAACCCGATGTCCATGCTGTCTCCTTCATGTGGCGTGGGATGATACAACGGGTTGTCTGACGCGCGTCACCCGGGTGCATGGCCAGAACGAGGACGGCGGACGTAGAATCGCTCATCCTCCCCGCAGGCCGCCGATGACCCTTTCGATCGCGCTCCGCAACATGAAGACTGGCAAGGCGGGGCTCGCCTTCTCCGTCGCGGGAGTCGCCGTGGCCACGCTGCTGCTCTCCTTCATCCTCGCGCTGTACCGCGGCTGGAACGACGGGCTCGTAACGTACATCGAGGACACGGACGCCGATGTGTGGGTGGCGCCCTACGGCAGCGAGAGCTTCTTCACGCCGGGGTTGTTCTCGAAGTCCTTCCTCGGGCAGGTGGCGGAGCAGCCCGGTGTGAGCGCGACGGCGCCGTTGATCTACCGCCCATCCAAGCTGAGGACGGCGAAGGGCGCGTGGGACGCCTGGATCGTCGGCTTCGTCGACGGGAGTGCCGGCGGGCCGACGCACCTCAAGTCCGGCGTAGGCACACCGAAGCGGGGCGAGATCGTCGTGGATGACGTGCTCGCCAAACTCGCCGATCTGTCCCTCGGGTCGACGGTGGACGTGGGCGGGACGCCGCTGAAGGTCGTGGGCATTTCGACGGGCGGGAATGTCGTGTTCGCGCAACTGGCCTTCGTCAGCGCGGCCGAGGCGGAGGCCCAGGCGAAGAAGGCGATCGAGGACGCCGGCCTGACCGACATCCCGGAATCGCTGAAGCCGGGGAACAGCGTCAACCTCGGTCTGGTGAGCACGCAACCGGGCCAGGCGAAGGCCGTCTCCGAGTCGATTCGCAGGAACGTGATCGGCGTGCGGCCGTTCCTCAGCGAGGATTTCTCCAGCTCCAGCCGCGCGGCGCTGAAGCAGAGCATGCTCCCGATCCTGCTGATCATCCTCGTGCTCGCCTTCCTCGTGGGGACGCTCGTGCTGGGGCTGACGGTCTACACCTCCGTGTTGGAAAAGGAGCGCGAGTTTGGCGTGATCAAGGCGATCGGCACACCCGGGTTGGGCCTGCTGCGCGTGGTGCTCGAACAGGCGCTGTTTTGCTGCGTCGCCGGGTTCGTCGCAGGGATCCTCTTGAGCTTCCTCGCCGCCGTGATCGTCAAGCAGGCGGTGCCGCAGTTCATCGTCCTCTTCCGGCCGGGCGATATCGCCCTCGTGTTCGTGGGCACGGTGCTCATGAGTGTGCTCGCCTCGGTCATCCCCGCGGGCCGGATCATGCGGGTCGACACGCTTTCGGTGTTCAAAGCATGAACCTCCAACCAACGATGTCGATCGCCCGGCGGAACATGCTCGCGGGCAAGGCGCGTACCGCATTCTCCATCGCCGGCGTGGCGATCGCGACGTTGCTGTTGCTGTTCGTCATCGGGCTTTATCGCGGTTGGAACGAAGAGCTGGTGGGCTACATCCGCGAGACGCCGGCCGACCTCTGGGTGGTGAGCAACGGCTCGGACAGTTTCTTCACGCCCTCAATCATGTTCAATACCTCAATTGCGAAGATGCGCGGCGTCGATGGTGTGGAGAGCGTGCAACCGCTCCTCGGGCGTCCGATGAAAATCCGCCGGCCGGGGCCGACGACGGCGGGCGTAGGCGACGGCTGGGACACCTACATCGTCGGCTTCGAGAAGGACACGGGCGGCCCCGTCCACGTCAAGAAGGGCAGCGGCAAACCCGAGGTCGGCCAGATCGTGATCGATGACGTGCTGGCGCGGACAGCCGGCCTCGATGTTGGCGACG
>JAYUAG010000180.1:0-5167 GCA_043741475.1 Thermoflexaceae bacterium
CGCGTCGGCCGCGGTCGTCTCCATGGCCGACAATCCCGCGACACCAGTCCGCAGCCGTGCCGGCTCCAGCTTCGCCAGTCCGAAGTCCAGCACCTTGGCCTGGCCGCGCGCGGTCACGATCATGTTGGCCGGCTTGATGTCGCGGTGCACGATCCCCTTGGCGTGCGCGGCCTCGAGCGCATCGGCCATCTGGATGGCCAGCTCCAGCAGCTGTTCCACCTTCATCGGCCTACCCTCGATGCGGTGGTTCAGCGTCTCGCCCTCGAGCAGCTCCATGGCGATGAAATGCCGGCCCTCGTGCTCGTCGACTTCGTAGATCGTGCAAATGTGGGGGTGGTTGAGCGACGAAGCGGTTCGGGCTTCGCGTTGGAAACGCTCCAACGCCTGCACGTCGGCCTCCATCTCCTGGGGCAGGAATTTGAGGGCCACGAAACGGCCGAGCTTGAGATCCTCGGCCTTGTAGACCACGCCCATGCCACCGCTGCCGAGCCGGTCAAGAACGCGATAGTGGGAAACCGTCTGTCCGATCATGGCTTTCAGTGGAGGATGAAGGTGCCGCCAACCGTTGCCGTGCCACGGCGACTGATGTGCGTTGGCCGAAAGGAGTCCAACATGCGGGCGCGGAGCCTACGCCAATGCCGATCCCGGCGCCAGTTGGCGCATCAAGCCTGGCGCATCAAGCCATCCACGCGGCAAGACTCGGCTTGGACGTTCTTCATTTCATCGCTGGTCTCGCCAGTCCAGCCATCCTCAGGAGGGATCCGCCGGCTCCGACCTACGTCCCATAACTCCCCTTCTGTTGCGAAAGGCCGTTCGTACGTCAGACCCCTGAGAGCCGGGCCTACTTCTTCTTGGCTGCCCGTTGAGCGCGCGCTGCGGAGTTGGCCGCCACCGTGGCGCGGATGAGTTGCTTGAAGGCAGCTTCGTTGATCTTCTCCCCTTCGCGGAGGTCGATCGCACGCCGCGTGTTCCCTTCCAGGCTGGAATTGAAGAGCTTCTCCGGGTCATTGATGGAGGCTCCGCGAAAGAAGGTGAGCTTCACGACCTGCTTGTACGATTCCCCCGTGCAGACGCCGCCGTCATGGGACCAGACGGGGATTCCGGGGGATTTTGGCTTCTCCCATTTCCACTCCTCGCCGATGTCGGGGCCGGCATCGTGGATGAGCTGACGGACATGAGCGAGGGTCTCTCCTCTCCAATCCCCGAGCTCTTCAATCCGGCTGGTGATGTTCGCTGAAGCGGCCTCGCCATCCGGACGACCTGTCGGCTTCATGTTCTCTCCGATCTTTCATTTCGCCCGCCCGCCCAATGCCGGCACGGGGGATTGTAAGTGTTCCCCGCCACATCACCTGGAGTGGCTGATAGCTGAGCAAGATGATGCCCTCCTGCTCGATGATGGTGCGCGCTTCGGTGGAGATAGCAAAGGCAAAATCGGCCTGGCGCACGGACCAGCCTTCCGGCCCGATGGTCTGTAATTCGGGTGTGCCGAAGCCGGGATGCAGCGCCCATCTAACCAGCGACCCGAACCTGGTCCCAGTCGAGGACGACACCGAGATAGGTGTCCTTCTCCTCTAACAGGCCGCGGTAACCGTCGCCGAGCCGGTCGCCCGGCAGCACGTGCGTGCACAATGAGCCGGTCAGCAGTTCGCCGCGCGCCAGCATCCCCAGCACAAGTTCCGCGTTGCCCTCGGTGCTGAGCCCACCGTCGGCGCGTCCCTTCAAGAGCGGGATGTTCCACTCCAGCGCGCCGATGACGTTCACGCCTTTTTGGTGCACCGGCCGCAGGATCTCCGTGGCATCGGTGGGATAGGGCGCGCGCGGCGTCCCCAGCAGGATCACCTGGCCGTTCCGCCGCACGACGCTAACCGCCGTTTCGATCACCCGTGAATCGCCCACGGCGTCGACGACGATGCGGGGCCGCAAGCCGGTCATCGCCTCGGGGCCAACGGCTGCCGCGAAGCCCGTCTCGAGCGCGATCACCCGGCGCCGTTCGCTCAGGTCGACGCCGGTGACACGCGCCCCGGCGAGTGCGAAGAACTGACCCGCGAGGTTCCCGACTATGCCGAGGCCGATCACCATCACCTCGTCGCCGGGCGCCACCGTCGCCCGCTGCCAGGCCGTGATCGCGACGTTGCCCATGCGGACGAACACAGCCGTTGTCGAGTCAAGGCCGCCGGGCACGCGCACGCAGATTTCTCGAGCGCTATCGACGAGGCCGTGAGTGGCGTGGTTGAAGATGCCGTAGACACGGTCGCCGAGGGGAAGGTGCGTGACCTCGGCCCCGGTCGCTATAACCCGGCCGATGCCGCCATATCCGGGATTCCACGGATAGCAGCACCAGCTCCCCGGCACGCGTGTGTCGGGCTCCAGGCCGGTGTAGTTCGCGAGTTCCGTGCCCGCGCTGATGATCGTCCGCTCCAGCCGCACCAGCACCTGCGACCCCTGCGGTTCCGGCAGCTCGAACCGCTCGAAGCTCAACAACCGCTCGGCCGTGACAACCGCACGGGTACCCTCGACCATCTCAGCTGCTCCTGCCCCGCGGGCGTCGAGCATTATGCCTCAAGCGACGACCGGCACGCGCGCTCGCAGGAGCCGGGGATCCGCGACTTCTTAACCGCGGTACGCCTCGCACGCTACAGGTTGTGGAAGGGCCAGTCGCTGGTCCTCCCCAGGATGATCTTCCCGAGCGATTCGTACCGGCTCCAGGAAGCGATCGCGTTCTGGCGCAGCGTCTGCAGGTCGCGGAACCGTTTCTGGAGCGGCGAAGCGTCCCGGAAGGCGGTGGTGCCCGCCGATTCGTACAGCAGGTCCACCGCTTGCACCGCCGCATCAAGCGCGAACGACGCGGCGAGTCCCATCGAAACACAGGAAGGGCCAGTGATTCGCGGGCCGTCTTGCACCGACGCCCACGCGTCCGCGACGCTCCCGCGAATGGTGTTCCGGCCCGCCTCGATTAAGGCTCGTGCGCGAGCGACGCGCTCCTGCACCGTCGCGCGGTCAGCAGTGAGCGTCGCGGTGTAGGCCGGTGTTTTCGCCGTCGCCAGTTCGACGAACTCCTCCAGCGCGCCCTGTGCTATGCCGACCGCGACCCGGCCGATTCGGATCGCGTCGATGATCACGCCGATCCGGTAAAGCGGCGCGGCGAAGGGACCAACGTCGTTCGCCCACGCGCCGAGCAAGTATGTGTGCTCCAGCGGGACGTGGAGGTCGTCCACAGTGAAATCGGTGCTGCCAGTACCACGGAGCCCGAGCGTGTGCCAGTTGTCGAGAAACGTCGCGTGTGAGCCCGGAAAGAAGGCGACGACACTGATTGGCCCGCCATCCGGCCCGAGGACCAGACCGTTGTCGTCGGTGAGCAGTGCCAACGTGACGAGGTGGGTGGCGTAGTGCGACGCGCTCCCAAAGGTCCAGCGCCCGGTCACCCGGTAGCCGTCCGGGGTGCCACGGGCCGCGCCAGGAGGCACGAACGAACCACAAATCACCGCTCGGGGGTCACCGAGGAACCTCTCGATCACGGGCTGCGGGAGGAACTGGCACATGATCGAGATGAACACGCAGTTGCTCACGATCCAGCCGGTCGCCGGGTCGATGCGCGCGAATTCCTCCATCACGTCCAACGAGGCGTTGAGATCCATTTGGAGGCCGCCGAGACTCTTCGGGATCCACATCCGGAGGAATCCTCCGTCCACCAGCGCCGACATGACTTCAGGCGACATCTTGCGGTTCGCCTCCGCCTCCGCGGAATGGCGGCGGATGAGCGGTTCGAGCTCGTGGGCGGTCGCGACGGAGACGGACATGGATCACACTCCAACGGTAGATGCTGGGAGTAAACATCGGCGGTTCTTCGTTGTCAAGCGTTAGATAACGTTAGTTTGCGTCACGCAAAGAACCATCTTACGCTTCCCTCATGACCGAACCGGACCGGGAGCTGCCCCCCGAGCCCTTCGTCCAGGCCGTCAACCGGCGCCTCAACGAATTGCGGCGTCGATACCCACAGATCCACGGCGTAGATCTCGATGACCTCTTCGTCGCCTATTTGCTCGAAACGGCACGATTTGGTCTTTTTCGCTACGGCCCCATCGCGATCGACGTCGCCATCGTCGAGGATACCTTCGTGCGCTCGCTGGAGACGCGGAGCGCCGAGGGCCCGCATCGCCTGGCTCCCCGTTCGCGCGCGTTCTACGAGCGGCTCGGCGCCGAGCTCGAGCGTGCAGGCACGCGGCGGCCGAACGAACTCCACTACCTCCTTGCCTTCATGCGCTCTCCCGAGGGCCTGCCAGCGAAAGTCTTCGGCGAACTCGCCGCGGGCCCCGAGGCGGTCGAAGCCTTCGCCAGGCGGCAGCTCCAGGGGGTCGAAAACGGCGCGCGGGCGCAGGATGTGTTCCTTAGCCCGGACGACGTAGCGCAACGTCTCGGTGTGAATGAGCAGACTGTCCGCGCATGGATACGGTCTGGCAAACTACCTGCCAGCCGTCTCGCCGGGCGCCGGGTCCTTCGCATCCGGGAATCAGACATCGAAGCTGTTCTCGAACCCGTCAATCCCGCCGACTTTTCGTGAGGTGATCCCATATGCCAAAGTTCTCCCTGGTTCGATCCTTCAGTCCGGAGATGACGAGGGCGCAGCTTGACGGTATGGCGCTGGCCACCATGGCGGCGCTTGATACCTACGTGTACCGCGGTGGAAAGGTGATCCAGACGACTGACCACGGCATCCGTTGGATCCGGTCCTATTGGGAACCGGGTGGCGCCTGGGGTATGTGCCTCTATGAATCGCCGAACCTCGACATCCTCAGCGACTACCAGGAACTGTGCGCGCTCCCGTTCGTCGCCGCGCGGGAGGTTGTCGAACTCGATGGCACGTCCGGACTCGCGCACAGCGAGGCCGTCCGCGTGGCCGTCGAACTTCGACTCGATGGTGAGGAAGAATCCCGACAACGGCTCGAACGGCTCTGCTCCAGCCTCGCGGCCGGGTCGGCGGGCGTCCGCTTCGTCCGCGCCTACTGGACGGAGGGAGAGCGAAGAGCGACGGCCCTCTTCGAAACCACCGAACCTGAGCGCTTCGAGGAGCGCGCCGCCGAAGTCACGGAGCAACGTCCGGCGCGGGTCATCGAACTCGGCCCCTCCGACTACCGGTGAGAAGTCGCCGCCCGGACGCCCGGACTCTACG
>JAYUAG010000181.1:0-5164 GCA_043741475.1 Thermoflexaceae bacterium
CGGCGCGCGCGCCTCATGCCAGAACTGCTCGGGCTGCGATACCGCGTGCTCAAGCAGTGCACGGGCGACCTCGGCTTCAACGCGACCATCACCTACGACGTCGACGCCTGGGCGCCGGGGGCAGGCGAATGGCTCGAAGTCAGCTCCGCCTCGAACTGCCTGGACTTCCAGTCGCGCCGCGCAAACGTCCGCTATCGCCCCGCGCCGGATGCGGCGCCGAAATACCCCCACCTGCTCAACGCCTCCGGGCTGGGGATGGTCCGCGCCCTCATCGCCGTCCTTGAGACCTATCAGCAGGAGGACGGCTCGATCACCGTCCCCGAAGTGCTCCGCCGCTACATGGCGACGGACACCATTCACGCACCCGGGTAGCCGCGACCCGCTGTGGTCGCGGACTGACGCATGATGTCCGGCGCTCGCCGGACGATCCACGGCGCCGGCGCCGCACCGGTCGCAGGCGAGCACTTCCGCAGTGTGCTCGCCTGCCGGCCTCTCCGAGGGCGACGTGGCGGCGCTGCCGGCGGGTCGGGTGCTCGGCTAACGCCGCGCTGATTGCCGGCCGCCTCACGGCCCTGGTAGCCGCGGGCCGCCGTGCCCGCGAGCGGGCGTGCCATCCTCGGCGCGCCGACCCCATCGGCCCCCGCCGCAGCCGCGCCCGGCATGGCACGTCCGTCCGTCGGCACAGAGAATCCCTACCCGACGGCTACCTGATCCCGCCCTATGATGAACCCGTGCCCGAATCCAACGAGATCCTCGAGGTCGAATGGCAGTTCGACGCCCCTGACCTTGACCGCGTCGCCGACTGGCTGAAGGTGGCGAACGTCCCCGGCTACTCCGTCCGCCCGGGCCCCGAGAAAACCCCTTCGGACACGTACTACGACACCGCCGACTGGCGCCTCGCGCGCGGCGGGTTCACCTGCCGCGTCCGCCAGAAGGGGCGCTCGGCAGAGCTCACGCTCAAAGGCGTCGCTGCCCAGAAGGACGGCATCCGCAGCCGCCGCGAGATGAACGAAACCCTCCCCGACGCCTCGCTCGATACGCTCAGGGCCGCGGCAGGGCCCTGCGGGACGGCCCTGCGCCTGATCGCCGGCCGCCGTCATCCCGGCCCGCTCTTCACGCTCGACCAGCGCCGCCGCACCTTCATCCTCGCCGACACGGAAGGCGATCTCGGCGAGATCACCGTCGACGACACCCGCGTGCGCGGCACGGAAACGCGCCTCGAGCGCGTCGAGGTCGAGGTCGACGCCACCGCGGTCGACCGCTCCCGGCGCTTCGTCGACGTACTCGTCGCCGCCGGGGGCCTGCTCCCGGGCACGCTCTCCAAGTATCAGCTCGGCATCAGCGCCAGCGGGCTCAGCGCCGTCCGCACCGAGGCGACGCTGGGCGATACGACCGTAGCCGGCAGTATGACCGCGGGCGAGGTCGCTTACGCCATCCTTCGCCGTCATTTCGCCGTCTTTCTCGCGAACGAACCGGGCACGCGCCTCGGTGAAGACATCGAGGCGCTCCACGACATGCGCGTCGCCGCCCGAAGGTTGCGCGCCGCCATGCAGGCCTTTCGGCCGTGGCTCCCCGTGCGCATGGAGCGCTTCCGCCTCGAACTTGGCTGGGTCGCCGCGGCTCTCGGTGTCGTCCGGGACCTCGATGTCCAGATCGAGCGGCTCGACGCGTGGCGCGCCGAAGACCCGGCGCGCGCCCCGGCGATGGCCGCGATCGGGGAGATTCTCAACGCCCGGCGCGACCTCGCGAGGCGCCGGATGCTCGCCGCGCTCGACGCCCGGCGCTACGACATCTTCGTCGAACGCTTCGCCGCACTGCTTCGCCGTGGCCCGCCGCGCGGCCTTCTCACGGGCCAGGTGTCCATCCTCGCCGTCGCCCCCGGCGTGGTGGAGAAGCGTTACCGGCGCCTCCGCCGCCTCGGCGACGCGATCACACCCGCGTCGCCCGCGGCGGACTACCACCTGCTCCGCATTGACGGCAAGCGGCTGCGCTACGCGATCGAGTTTCTCGGGCCGATTTACGGCGCACCGGCGAGCGCCTTCGCTACCCGCCTGACGGCCCTCCAGGATGTCCTCGGCCTCCACCAGGACGCCGAGATCGCGAGCGACTTGCTCGCTGAGATGGCTGCGACCTCCGGCCGCCGTCTCTCGCCTGAGACCGTGCTCGCAATGGGCGCGATCCAGGAGCGTTATCGGCAGCACGCGATCGAGTTGCGTGCGGGCTTCCCGGCGGTCTATAAACCGCTCCGTGGTGGTGAGTGGCGCGCCCTCCAGAAGGCGCTCAAGCGCGCCGCGAAGGTCTGATGGCGGGCCGGGTTCACACAAAGGGACAAAGACACGAAGGTCCAGCCAAGCAAACTTCGTGTCCTTTGTGTCTTTGCGTGAGTCTGTCCAAACGCTCACACGGCCCGGCCGCGGAGCGCTTCCTGCGACTTCGACCGGCCCGTCAGCACATCGATGATCTGGGGCCAGTAACGCGTGATCGCGAACTGCCCCGCGAGCGTGAGCGTCACCGCGACGCCGACGATCGTCCATCCAAGCGCATCTACTTCGTGGAACTCGAAGAAGTCGCGCAGCGGCTTGACCGAGACCGTGAGGAACATCAGGAAGACCAGCCCGGCCGCGAGTAGGGTCGTCATCACGGGGCGCGTGAGGCTTCGCCACGACGCCCCTTCGAAGCCCAACACTTCCACCACGTAGACGAGCGCCGCAATCCCGATCGTGAGCGAGACGAGCGTGCGCGACTCGTCAACACTTTTATTCAGCACCCCGGAGACAAGCAGGTGGACGATGATCGCCGCGGCCGCCAGCGCCAACGAGGCTGGCAGCGCGAAGCGCAGGACGTTCCGCGTGAAGTCCCGGCCGGCGTTCGGCGGCGGAATGCTGATAGAGATGAACACCGCCGGGATGCCGAGCGTCAGGAGCGCCGTCACGGACCCCTGTCGCGGAAGGAAGGGAAAGTCGAGCCGCAACATGTTTGTGGAGAAGATCAGCAAGTAGGCGTAGATGCTCTTGGCGATGAACAGCTTGCTCAGGCGGGCGGCGTTGCCGAGCACGGCCGTCGCTTCCTTCGCCCCGCGGATGAGCGCCGTGAACGAATCGTTCAGGAGAATAATCCCCGCGACCGCCCGCGCCGTGCCGGTGCCCGACGCCATCGCCACCGCCACGTCAGCCGTGCGCAGGGCCTGAACGTCGTTGGCGCCGTCGCCGACCATCGCGACGAAGTGGCCCTGTTCTCGAAGCGAGGCGACGATCCGGGCCTTCTGCGCGGGCGCGATCCGCCCGAAGACGGAGTTGTAATCGACGGCGGTCGCGAACGCTCTCTCGTCGAGCGCTTCCAACTCCGCGCCGGAGATCACGCCCCCCTTGACGGAGACGCCGAGCTGTTTGAGCAGTGCCGCCACCGTGTTCGGATTGTCCCCGCTGATCAGTTTGGGCTCGATCCCGAGGCCCTCCATCATCGCGAACGCCTGCCGCACCTCGGGCCGTAGCTCGTCGCCGATGACAAGCAGCGCCAGGGGCTTCAGTCCGGTCGCCGGCGCCGGTGGCGCGGGCAGCGTTTCCGACTCGGCGAACACCACGCCGCGCAGGCCGCCCGCGGCGACCTCCTCGTAGCGCGCCTGAAAGCCCCCGGCGCCCTCGCAGAGTGGGAGCACGGTCTCGGGCGCGCCAAGGACGAACGACCGGCGCACGCCGCGCAGGTCCAGTTCAATGGCGCTCCAGCGCCGCTCCGAGTTGAAGGGCACGTTCGCCACCGGCCGGGCGCCGTTCGACTGTTTCCCCAACGCCTCGGCCAGCGCGCCCGCGGTCTTCGAATCGGTCGCCGCGGCCGCCGCGAAGGCCCCCAGCCAGGGGGCAGCGACCTCGCCGCCCGCCACCCAGACCGTCTCCTGAAGCGTCAGCCGGTTCGCCGTGATCGTCCCCGTCTTGTCGAGGCAGATTACGTCCACATAGTTGAGCGCTTCCACGGCGTTGATGTCCTGCACGATCGCCCCCGCCCGCGAAACGCGCACCGCGCCCACGGCGAAGGTCACGGTCATGCCCAGCAGCAGCCCCGTCGGCACGACCGTCGTAACGGTCGCCGTGGTCGCCTTGATCGACTCGGCGAAGCCCAGGTGGTCCACGTTGTAGGAGATCATCAAGAGGGCCGCGAGCACGGCGGTTGCCATCAACATGACGCGCAGGATGCGGTTGAAGCGGATCTGGAGCGGCGTCCGGCGGCGCACGATCTCCCGCGCCTGGGCCGTCAGCTTGAAGGCGTAAGACTCGTTCCCTACGGCTTCCGCGACGTAATAACAATCGCCGGCAGTGCAGAAGCTGCCCGAGCGAAGTTCCGTCCCCGGCGCCTTCGCCACCGAATCCGACTCGCCCGTGAGCAGCGACTCGTCTACCTCGCAGTTCCTCGCGAGCACTTTCCCATCGGCCACCACCTGGTCGCCCTGCTTGAGGTGGATGATGTCGCCCTGGACGACGTGTTCGGCGAGGAGTGGCGCCTCCAGGCCGTCGCGCAAGACCGTCGCTTGCGGAGCCGTCAGCGCGACCAGTTCACGCAGCGTGCGCACCGCCCGTAGCTCCTGCCAGGTGGAGACGGCGACGTTGGCCGCGACCACGATCCCCACGAACAGTCCGTCGCGAAACTCACCCACGGCGAAGAGCGCAAGGATGAGCGCGGCGAGCACAACGTTGAAGAACGTGAGCGTGTTCGCGCGGATGACATCGCCGTCGGTGCGCTGCCGTGCGCTGTCAATGTTCGCGAGTCCCGCTTCCGTGCGGCGGCGCGCCTCATCGCTCGTCAACCCCGTAAGGCCGGCCACCGCGGGCTGGGCCACGACCGCAAAACTCGCCTGCGTCATCGCCCCAAGCCTGCAGCATCGCCACCCCGCGGGGAAGCGGGCGGGATGGCCCGCCCTGCCGCGTCGCGAGCGGCCGAGGCGAAGTCGCCTATGCCCTCGCCACAGTCCCGTCGTAGCGCTACCGCCTCCTCTTGACGGCCGCAGTACAATCGTGGCGGCGGGTGTGGAGGCGCCTCATGGGCACGAAGGCTCGGCTCCTTGGCGCACTTTGTGCGCTGGTTGTCGCGGTGGCTGCGGCCTGTGGAGGAGGCGACGACAAGGGCAACGCACCAGCCACGGGAGCGCCTGCCGGCACAACGAAAGCCCCGGGCG
>JAYUAG010000182.1:0-2128 GCA_043741475.1 Thermoflexaceae bacterium
GTGTGCTCGGCGCGGGCATTGCCGCCGTAGCAGGAGCGGGTGGCGCGCAGGCGGCCTCCTGCGAGCGTGAGTCCCGTCGTATCCATAGAGACGCCGGTCTTCATCTGGAAGGCGAGCGTGGGGCCGAGGTCGCGGCCGAGGCTGCTCATCGAAAGGAGGACGATGTCCGCGCCGCTGGCGCTGATCGCGGCTTCGACGGCGGGGGCAAGAACCTCCGCGAGCGCATCGGCGGGCGCGCTGGAGGTGTATACGGCGTCCGCGCCGTGGGCGATGAGCGATTGCGCCTGGGCGTCACCGCCGGCGATGAAGGCGCTGACGGAACCGGCGCCGTCACCAGAGAGCTGGCGGGCGGCGCCGAGCAGTTCCAGCGAAGCGCCCGTGAGGCCGGCCTCGTTTGATTCCGCAACAACCAGGATTCCTGCCATCTCGTGCCTCTCCTGCTAAATGAGCTTGGCGGCGCGCAGCTTCTGGGCGAGGTTGCGGGCCTTCTCTTCGGGCGAATCGCCGGCGATGATCTCGACGTTCGACTCCACCTTGGGGACGTAGAGCGCTTCGAGCGGCATGACGCGGTTGGCGGCGCCGGTCTCGTCCGGGCCGAGGCCGAGGTCGGCGGCGCTCCAGACCTGCACCGTCTTCTTCGCGGCGAGCATGATCTGTCGGAGCTGCGGGTAGCGCGGCTCGCCAAATTCGTTCGAGACAGAGACGACGCAGGGGAGCGGCGCTTCGACGGTCTGGAAGCCGTCATCGAGGACGCGTTCGACCTTGAGGCCGGCGCCGAATTTCTCGATCGCCTTGGCGACGGTGACGACGGGGAGGCCGAGCAACTGGCCCACGCCCGTGGGCACGACGCCCATGTCCCAGTCGGCGGCGCTTCGGCCCATGAGAATCAGGTCAGCGCCACCGAGCTTCTCGATCGCTTTGGCGAGGGCGTGGGCGGTCTGGAAGTTGTCCGCGTCGGCGAGCGCCGGGTCGCTGATGAGGACGCCCTCATCGGCGCCCATGGCGAGGGCGTGCTTGATCGCGTCGCGGGCACTGTCGGGGCCGAGGGAAACGACCGTCACCTTGCCGCCGCCGTCCGCGTCCTTGAGGCGAAGAGCGGCTTCGGTGGCCTGGGGGTCGTAGGGGTTGACAACGGGGGCGATGCCCTGGGCGGGGATCACCTTCTTCGCCGCTTCGTCGACGCGGAAAGAGGCGGTGGGGGTCTCCGGGTCAGGGATTTGCTTGACGCAGACGATGATGTTCACGCGGTGGTCGGCCTCCTGCGCAGGGGCGCACGGTCCTTTCGGGAAGGGCGGGGCGCGTTTGAGTCCAGTTCGGGTTATGCGGGGAAACCCGAGAGAAGGTAGCACAGGGGACGAG
The DNA here is from genome assembly GCA_043741475.1 of Thermoflexaceae bacterium. Taxonomy (GTDB): domain Bacteria; phylum Chloroflexota; class Dehalococcoidia; order Tepidiformales; family Tepidiformaceae; genus JAGQHB01. The sequence goes on from JAYUAG010000182.1 coordinate 1,360, forward strand.
CTTGTGAAAAACGGGGACAAAGGTGGTCTAGACCAACCGGGGGATGGCGCGCCAGCGGACGCGACGGGCGTAGGTGGCGTACTCAGGGTCCTTCATCAGCAGGCGCTCTTCGTTGAGCACCATCTTCGCCTTGAACGCAGTGACGACGGCGAGCATGACGAAGTTCAGGGGGTTCGGGTAGACCATCACCATGCCGATGTGGGAGACGACCACGGCCGTGTACATCGGATGGCGGATGAAGCCGTACGGCCCGCCGACCTTGATCCCGCGATTCGCGGGGACGATTCCGATCGCCTCGCGGATGTTCCACACGGCCCAGCAGGAGAGCGCGAGGCCGAAGCACTGGATGATGAAGGGCGCGGGCCCGGCCCAGCGATTCTCTCCGCTGAGGTCCACGGCAAAGGGGACGAAGTCACCGCCGACGGCAACGGCCCAGGGCCAGAACGAACGGTCGACGGTCTTCGGTGTGCGACGGAGGGCAAAGGCGTACATGATCAGCAGCAGGGAGGCGCCGTTCGCGATGAGCACAGGGTTGTGACTATCGAGGAAGACCCACAGGCGGTCGGCGGCCAGGAGACCGAAGAGCACGATCGGCGCGAGGAAGGCGACGACCTCATAGCGGGCGCGCCACCATGGGCCGGAAGCTGCGGGTTCGGAGACGGCGGTAACAGCCACAGACAGACACTCCTGCGATGAGGACGGGTTGCCTGAAGAATCGGCGGCGTGTCCCGCCGCGAACAGCCGGGCGCAGGTGACGGCCGCGTGACGC
>JAYUAG010000183.1:0-11900 GCA_043741475.1 Thermoflexaceae bacterium
CCGGGACGGGCGTCTCCTGAAGCGCGTGGATCGCGCGCCATTCGCGCGCCATGTCGTGGGCCGTGGCCAGCACGCTGTTCAGCGGCGGCCGACGGAGCACGAACCTCCGGCCGTCCGCACCGGTCACCTGGTAGGTCAGGTTCGAATGGCCGCCGGCGATCAGACCGTACGTATAGGGAGGTGTGGCGCCCTCGACGGTCGCCTCGAACCACGCCTCGACCTTCGCGACGTCGATCCCGGCCGGGGTAGCTCCTGCGGTGGGTGAACGGTCCATGGGACGCATTATGCGGTTCGCAGGAGGACGCGTTCAATTCCGGAAAAACGCTATCCGGCGTATTCCCAGCCCAGCTCCCGCTCGATCAGCATCTCTCCGTCGCGGATGATGTCGCCGTCCGTTACGCGGCCAATGACGAGCGTGTGGTCACCCGTCTCGAGGTAGTCCTCGACCTCGCAGGTGAACCAGCCGAGGGCCTGATCGAGGACCGGGCAGCCGTTTTCGTGTAGCCCATAGTCGAGCCCTTCAAGCTTGTTAAAGATGAGGTCGCGCATCCCTTCCGGACGTCCCCGGATCTTCTTCGACTCCGAGGGCATCACCACCTTGCGCGCGATCACTTCGCCATCCTTTTCGTGAAGGAGATTCACGGAGAAGACTCCTGTTTCGCGCACGAAGCGGAGCGTGCGCGCGTCGTTCTCGATGCCCACGGCCACGAGCCGGGGCTTAAACGACACCTGCATCACCCAGTCCGCGATCATCGCGTTGAGGTCGCCCCGTTCGCTGTGCGAACCGATCACGTGCACGCCATAGGAGAGTTTGAGCATCGCCTTCTCGGGACCGGGAATTTCCTTCGGGCTGCCGGGAAGGGTGGGAAGTTCGCCGTGTGCCACTGGTCGCTCCTTCGCTGGCCGCCATCCGGCGTCCCATGCGTGGCATCGTCTCACGCGCCACCTGAAGATGCAGGCAAGTACACTGGTCGACCGTTGCGCGGCCACGCTTAGACTCCACGCCAACAACGTATTGATTCGTGGAGGGGCGGATTTGGACATTCGAGTGGAAGCGGGCGACATCGCGAAAGCTGATGCCGACGCCGTGATCGTGAATCTCTTCGAAGGTGTGACCGCGCCCGGTGGCGCGACCGGCGCCGTTGACCGGGCCCTCGACGGCACGATCTCGAAGGTGATCGCGCTCGGTGATATTCGCGGGAAGAGCGGCGAAATCACCACGGTGCATACGTTCGGCAAGATCCCTGCGCCGCGGGTGGTTGTCGCCGGGCTCGGGAAGAAGGGAGACTTCGATATCGACGCGATTCGAAACCTCTCCGCGAACCTGATCCGCGCGCTCCGCAAACCCGGCGTTAGCAGGATCGCCACGATCGCCCACGGCGCGGGTATCGGCGGGATCGACGCGTCCGCCTGTGTCCAGGCGATAGCCGAGGGCGCGGTCCTCGGCTCGTATCGCTTTCTGCGCCACAAGTCTGCCACCCTCAAGGAGGACGACAAGCACGAGATCGCGGAACTCACGATCGTCGAACACGACGCCACGCGCGTCTCCGCGATGGCTGAGGCAGCGCGACGCGGCGCCCTCCTGGGCGAGGCGACCAACCTCACGCGGGACCTTTGCAACGAACCCTCGAACACGATGACCCCCACCATCCTCGCCGAACGCGCGGAGGCGATCGCGGCGGCCGCCGGGCTCGAGATAGAAGTGCTGGACCGCGAGGCGATAGAGCGCATGGGCATGGGCTCGTTCCTCTCCGTGGCGAAGGGCAGCGCCCAGCCGCCGAAGCTGATCCGCATCTCCTACCGCGGCAAAGGCGGCGAAGGCTACGACCTCGCCCTCGTGGGCAAGGGCATTACCTTCGACACCGGTGGCATCAGCATCAAGCCGGCGGCGAACATGGACGCCATGAAGGCCGATATGACGGGCGCCGCCTCCGTGATCGCCGCCATGCAGGCGATTGCCGCGCTGAAGCCGAAGGTGGATGTGGTCGCGATCGCCCCCTGCACGGAGAACATGCCCGGCGGCAACGCGACGAAACCTGGCGACGTCGTCTCCGCGATGAACGGCCGCACGATCGAGATTCTCAACACGGATGCCGAGGGTCGCCTCGTGCTCGCGGACGCCGTCGCCTATGCGGTCGAACTGGGCGCGCGGAACATCGTTGACGTCGCCACGCTCACCGGGGCGGTCCGTACGGCCCTCGGGGATGTCGGCTACGCCGTGCTCACGAACAATGACGCCCTCGCAACGAAGGTAGAGGCGGCGGCCCTGGCGGCGGGCGAACGAACCTGGCGCCTGCCAATGTGGAAAGAGTACGACGAGTTCATCAAGAGCGACGTGGCCGACCAGAAGAACACCGGCACAGGCAATCGCGGCGCGGGCGCGATCGTCGGCGCAAAGTTCATCGAACCGTTCGCCGGTTCGACGCCCTGGGTGCACCTCGATATCGCCGGTGTTGATATGGGCGACAAGGACAGGGGCTGGGTGTCGAAGGGCGCCACCGGCTACAGCGTGCGCGCGCTCATCAACCTCGCCGTCGCGATGGGCGAATAGGCTGCTCCCGCTGACGAATGGAAGGGTCGGCCCCCACCCTAACCCTCCCCCGCTGGGGGAGGGGACTGACGATGACTGCGGGACGAAATGGAAGGGATGCCTTGACTGTTGAGATCGAGGCCGCGGCGGAGTTTCTCGCGGGGCGGTTCGGTCCGGGCGTTGAGTCGCTTGCCCCGGCCGGGGCCGGAGCATGGTCGCGCGCCTTTTCCTTCCGCCACCTCGGCGCCGACCTGATCGTCCGCTTCGGCGCGCACGTCGAGGACTTCGAGAAGGATCGCATCGCCGCAAGCTTTCGTGCACCCGCGCTGCCTATTCCGGCTGTGATCGAGGTCGGCGAGGCTTTCGGAGGGTTCTACGCCGTCTCCGAACGCGCTTTCGGGAAGATGCTCGACGAACTCGACGAGGCGGGAGTGCGCGCGGCGCTGCCAGCGTTGTTCCGTGGACTCGACGAACTGCGTGAGGTCGGCCTCGGCCACACCAGCGGCTTCGGCCTCTGGAGGGCCGACCGTAGAGCCGCGCACACCAGCTGGCGAGGTTCCCTACTCGATGTCGCCTACGACCACCCGGCGCTCAGGACGCACGGGTGGCGCGAGCGGCTCGACGGCTCCCGCGCCGGGTCAGCGGCTTTCACCGCCGGCTATTCGCGGCTCCAGTCGCTCGTGGGCGCCTGTCCGGAGGACCGTTTCCTGATCCACGCTGATCTGCTCAACAGGAACGTCCTTGTCGCCGGCGACCAGTTGTCGGCCGTGTTTGACTGGGGCTGTTCGATGTACGGCGACTTCCTCTACGACGTGGCCTGGTTGTCTCTCTGGGGCCCGTGGTATCCGGCGATGCGAGCGATCGACGTTCGGGCGTTTGCGCGCCAGCACTATCGTTCTATCGGACTGCCGATCGCGAACCTGGACGAGCGGCTGGATTGCTACGAACTGCACGTCGGCCTCGGTGGCCTTGCGTACCAGGCGTTCGCTGGCCACCGGGCTCTCGCGTGGACGGCCGAGCGGGTGAGCGCACTCGCCGGGTCGCGATAGTTCGCGCGTCGCTAACGAACCCATGCTAGGCTGGGAAGTATGCCCGGTCCAGTGATTTCGCGATCGCATCAGCCGTCCGGCCGCTGGCCGCAGCAGCTGTCGGCGCTGAGCTTTCCTTCGTTCCGCTGGATCTACGTGAGCAACCTCGCCTTCTTCTTCGCCATGAACGGCCAATTCATCGTCAGGTCGATCCTCGCGTACGACATCACCGGCGGCTCGAAGCTCGCGCTTGGCGTCGTGAACCTCGCGGTCGCGCTGCCGATGCTCGTGATCTCGCCCTTCGGCGGGGTGGTGGCCGACCGGTTCGACCGCCGCAAGCTCATTCTCACGGGACAGGGGATTCTCATCTGTGGCGAGCTCTTTATTCTCTCCATGCTCATAGCCGACACGCTGCGCTTCTGGCACCTGGTACTGACGGTGTTCCTGATGGGCGTTGTCTTCCCCTTCATCATGCCCGCGCGCCAGGCGATCGTCGCCGACATCGTGGGGCGAGACGGGCTGGGCAACGCAATGGCGCTCCAAATGGGTGGCATGAACGCCGCGCGCGTGGCCGCCCCGGCGCTGGCGGCGTATCTCGTGTCGGCCGCGGGTATCCGCTTCACCTACGGGTTCGCGATCGTGTTGTACTTGCTCGCGCTGGCGGCGATGTCACGGCTCGTGCCCCCGCCGGCGCAGGTGCGTGATCGCGCCCATACGGTGATGGAAGACCTCAAGTTCGGCTTCTCCTATGTGGCGAGGACGCCAGCGGTGCGCGCCCTGATGGTCCTGTCCACGCTCCCCATGTTGCTGGCGATGCCCTTCCAGACGCTTCTGGTGGTGTTCGCAGACGATGTCTGGCATGTCGGAAACGGCGGGCTCGGGTTACTCCAGGCGGTGGCGGGCGCCGGTGGCCTTCTCGGGTCGGTGGTGGTCGCCTGGCATGGGGACACGCGGCGCGTAATGGCGGTGACCCTCTCGACGCTGCTCGCGTTCGCGGGGACGCTCCTCCTCTTCGCGCTCAGCCCCTGGTTCGCGCTTGCCCTCCCGCTTGTCCTGCTGTCCGACGCGTTCATCGCCGTCTTCCAGACGGTGAACAGCACAGCTATCAATCTCATCATTCCCGATGAGGTCCGCGGCCGGGTGATGAGCTTGATGATGATGACCTTCGGGCTCACGCCGCTCGGCACGCTCCCGGTCAGCGCCGCCGCCCAGGCGTTCGGCGCTCCCGCGGCAGTGGCGGGCGCGGCGGCCGTGACCGCGGTGTTGGGCCTCGCGCTCTTCGCGACCAGCAAGGCCCTGCGCCGGATGGATGCGACGGTCGCCGAGGCACGCGTCACCGCCCCGCCAGGCCGTGCGCGCCACCCTCGGACGGCAGGCGCCCCGGCGCCCGCGGGCGCGCGGCCCGTCGTCAGCGGCGCGGACTGATCGCACCGGTCATGTCTTTAGATGGCCCCGTCCCCCGGTGTCACTTGCGCGCCCAGAGAATGACGCGCTTGAAGGCGTAGAAGTAGGGTTTCGTGTTTGCGAGGTGCGGGAGCAGCCGTTCGCGGTAGGCGGCGAGGAATCGCGCGTAGGCATCTGGCGCCATGCGTTCCTGGTAGGGGGTGAGCAGGGTGCCTTTCACCCATTCGACCGTTTCGTCGCGGCTCGCGAGGTGGTGTCCGTAGACCTGGAGGCGCACGCTCTGCTGCTGGAATCCGAGGTTGTCGAGGATCTCGGCGTAGCGTTCTGGCGGTAGCACCGGCCAGGTGCGCGTGTAGCCTCCGAGCGCCGACCGCCATGGCTCCTCGGCGGCCAGTTCGAAGGCGGTCTGGTGGGTGGGATGATCATGGTTCGCCGGCATCTGGACCGCGAACTGCCCACGCTTCGCGAGCCCGTTCGCCAGTCGCACGAACAGCTTTTCGTGATCCGGCAGCCACTGCAGGGCGGCGTTGGAGAAGATCAGGTCCAACGGCGCCCGTGGTGCGAAGCGCATCGCCGTGCCCAGCTTGAAGCGGAGCCCACTGCCCGCGAAGGACGCGCTCCGCTCCAACATCGTCTCGGAATTGTCAAGGCCGATGGTGGACTTCGCCTTGACGCGCTCGTGCATCACCGCCGTGAGTTCGCCCGTGCCGCAGCCGAGGTCGATCGCTCGCCCGCCGGGGATGGGCTCGACGAGCGAGAGGAGGTCGAAGAAGGGGGCGGTACGCTCGTCCTTGAAGCGCTCGTACTGAGCGGGGTTCCAGGGGCTCGAAGAGGCTGGGGTGGTCATCGCGAGCGCGTCCCGTTCAATCGTCTCCCCCGGCTGCCGGCCTTGCCGGCACTTCGCGCGCTATTTCACGGACGGTATCGAGGACACCGTGTGCGACAGCGTCGCGCGCGGCGCGGATGGCGCTGAAGACTGCGCGTGCATTCGAGCGTCCATGCGAGACCACACACACGCCGTCGACGCCGAGGAGTTGCGCGCCGCCGTACTCGGTGTAGTCGAGCCGCCGGCGCACTTTCCGCAGCTCGGACTTGAGGATGAGCCCGGCAGCGCGGTTCCAGGGCGTGAGTTCGGCCGCCTTGCGCACCTCGCTGAAGAGCAGGTCCGACATACCTTCGACCGTCTTCAGCATGACGTTGCCGGTGAAGCCATCGCAGACGATCACATCGCACTTGTCGGTCAACAGTTCGGAGCCTTCGATATTGCCGATGAAGTTCAGGGAACTGGCCCGGAGCGCCTGGTGGACTTCGATCGTCAGCTGGTTGCCCTTCGTGTCCTCTTCGCCGATCGAGAGCAGGCCCACCCGCGGGTGGCCGACGTCAAACATGCGCTGCATGTAAGCGCTGCCCATGTGGGCAAACTGGATGAGGTGGATCGGGCGGCAGTCCGCGTTGGCGCCGACGTCGATCGCGATCTTCTCGCGGCCGCTGACGGAAGAGAAGGGCAACCCGAGCGCCGGCCGGCTGATGCCCTTCACGCGGCCCAGGGTGAGCAAGGCCGCCGCCATGGACGCGCCCGTGTTTCCCGCCGTCACGAAGCCGTCCGCTTCGCCCTTCTTCAGCATGCGCAGGCCAACGTTGATCGAGGCGTCGGCTTTCGATCGCACCGCTTCGGTTGGGTGGTCCTCCATCTCGATCACGTCGCGCGCGTCGACCACGCGCAGTCCGGGGATCTCCCCCGTGCCCCGCATCTCGGCGGCAATCGCCTCCACCTGACCGACGAGGATGAGTTCGATGCCGAGCGTGCCCGCGGCCATGAGCGCGCCGGCGACGATCTCCTGGGGCGCATGATCGCCGCCCATCGCGTCCACCACGATTCGCACGGTCATCCCTGGACCCTCCTTGCGACAACGATCATTCGCGCTGAGGCGTTCGTCAACGGCCCGAGGTCGTAGTCACCGTAGACGTCGGTACAGCGCAGCCCGCTAAGGCGGAGCAGGTACTCCAGCTCGTAGCGATAAACGTAGCGCAGCCGGTGTTCGCTCGTCTGGCGGCGCACCAGACCGTCGCCCTCGGTCGTTTCGTAGGCCACGCGTAGCCAGCGCGACTGAGCGGCGAGGTCGTCTTCGTGGACGTGCCACACGTCAAGCAGATCGCCATCGGGCCCTTCGCCCGACCAGGCGAGCAGGGGCTGGCCGTTCGTATCCGGATCGAGCGCCATGGCCGGGCCTGGCAGGTCGAGGATGAGCGTGGCGTTGAAGTGCATCGTCGTCGCGAGCGACTGGAGAAGGCGGCGCTGTGCTTCGCCGTCCTCACAGTAGAGGAAGACGTCTGCCGGGATAAGCACGAGGCCGAAGGCCTCGTTCGGCAATGAGACCTGGTCGGCCTGGCCTTCGATCAAGGCAAGTTCGACGCCTTCGGATCCTGCTTTCTCGCGGGCAAGAGCGAGCATCGCGGCTGAAAAGTCGACGCCGGTGACCCTGTGCCCGGCGAGCGCGAGGGCGAGCGCGATGCGGCCCGTGCCTGTGCCGATTTCCAGCACGGGCCGGTCCGTCCGCCCCGCGAAGGACAACCAGAGTCCGGTGTCGTCATCGCGATCGTCATGGATGAGGTCGTAGTAGCGCGCATCGACGGCGTAGGGATCGTCTGTCACGAAACGCAGAGTAGTGCGACTCCGCGCTTTGCGCGCGGCCCGCCCCAACCGGTATCGTCGCCCGCCGGAGGTGCAGAGCTATGGAGAAAGAACTCGCGGGCAAGGTCGCGATCGTCACAGGCGCAGGGCGCATGCGCAGCATCGGCCGGCCGATCGCCGTGCTGCTGGCCGCGGCCGGGGCGAACGTCGTCCTGACCGGGACGGGCCGCCCAAAGGACCGTTACCCGGACGACGAGAAGGCGGCTGGCTGGGGCGACATCGAAAGCGTGAGCGAGGAGTGCCGCGCCGCGGGCGGCCAATGCCTCGCACTCGTTTCCGACGTGAGCAGCGAGCAAGCGAACGCCGATTTGGTCGCGCGCACCGTAAAGGAATTCGGGCGGCTCGACATCCTCGTCAACAACGCCGGTGCGGCGCGCGGCGACGACCGTGTCCCCGTAACGGAGCTCAGCTACGAGACCTGGAAGAAGGTGCTGGTCACCAACCTGGATGGGACGTTCTTGCTTTCACGCGAAGGCGCGCGCCAACTCGTCAAGCAGGACGAGGGCGGCAGCATCATCAACATCTCATCGATCGCGAGCAAGCTGGCCGGGGCGAACGCGGCCGCATATTCGAGCTCGAAGGCAGGAATCAACGCGCTCAGCCACGCGATGGCGATGGAGCTCGCCCCGCACCAGATTCGCGTCAACGCCGTCTGCCCGGGGATCATCGACACCTTTCGCATGGACGACCTTGGCCGCGGCGACGTCTGGCAACAGACGCTGAAGCGCATCCCCCTCGGCTACGCGGGAGACGGCAGCGAATGCGCGGAGATGGTCCTGTTCCTCGTTTCGAATCGGGGCAAGTGGATCACGGGCCAGGCGATCAACGTCGATGGTGGGACGGTCTGGGGACAGTAGATCTGGTAGGATCGTGAGATGGCCGCACCCGTCCTGTCCGTCGCGCCGCCGCCCGAAGCCTGGGAGCACGCCAGCGTCCAACCGATGACGGTGGAGGAGTTCCTTGCCTGGGAGCACACCGGGTTCGCCGAATGGATCGACGGAAAGGCGTATCAGTACATGGCTGCAACGCTCAATCATCAGGACCTCGTCCTATTCCTCTCGATGCTCCTCAAAGCGTTCGTGGATATCAGCGGTCTTGGCCGCGTCATCACGGCGCCCTATGCGATGCGCGGACTGCCCGGTGGCCCGGCGCGGGAGCCGGACATCATGTTCGTCGCGACCGAGAACTTCGGCCGGATGCGGCGTGTGCACATTGAAGGCCCCGCCGATCTGGTGATCGAGGTGGTCTCGGACGACAGCCCGCGGCGCGACCGTTCGGACAAGCTGGACGAATACGCCGCCGCCGGTGTGTGCGAGTACTGGATCATCGATTCACGCGACAGGAGGCCGTCGGCGACGTTCCTCGTTCTTGACGGCGACACCTTCAGGGCGGCGCCTCTCGACTCCGAAGGTATCTACCACTCGACCGTCCTCCCCGGGTTCTGGCTGAACACGGCGTGGCTGTGGACGGAGCCGCGTGACAGTCTTGGGCCGCTTCTCCAGATCGTGGGGCCGGAGGCGTTGACGGCCAAGCGCCCAACACCCTGAGTCGGCTATCCTCGATCCATGTTCATCCGTGACGTCGAAGTCCAGGGGATCGCGCGGCTTGCGCCGATGGCGGCCGTCACGAACGCGCCCTTCCGCATGGTCGCGCGCGAAAGCGGCAGCGGCCTCACCACCACCGAAGAGATCGACGCGGTGTCGCTGATCAGACGCAGCCCGGCGGCGCTCGATATCACCCGGTATTACCCCGAGGAGCGCCCACTCGCAATGCAGCTCCTCGGGGCGGACGCCGAATTGCTCTGCCGGGCGGCGGAGCTGGTCCAGGAGGCCGGCGCCGACATCGTCGACCTGAACATGGGTTGTCCGGTGAAGAAGATCGTCGTCCAGGGCAAGGGTTCGGCCCTCATGCGCGACATACCCAGCACCGCGCGTCTCCTGCGGGAGCTGCGGCGCGTGGTCCGAGTCCCTCTGACGGTGAAGATCCGCGGCGGCTGGGACGACGAGCACCTGAACGCGGTCGAGGTGGCGCGCATGGCCCAGGATGAGGGCGTGGACGCGATCACCGTCCATCCGCGGACGCGCTCACAGCAGTTCGGCGGGCGGGCGCCGTGGGGAATCATCGGTGATGTCGTGGAAGCGGTGACGATCCCGGTGACGGGCAACGGCGATGTGACCTCGATGGCCGCGGCCCGGTGCATGATGGCCGAGACCGGCTGCGCGAACGTGATGATCGGGCGGGGCGCCCTTGGGCGCCCGTGGGTGTTCGATTCCGGACTCGAATGCCTCGGCCCGGCGGCCATCTCCGGGCGCAAACGCGCCGTTATCGCGCGCCACATCGATCTGATTCTGGAACACTTCGCGGAGAACCCCCGGTACGCATTGAACCAGTTGCGGAAGCACCTCGGCTGGTACACGGAGGGCGGGCTCGCGGGTTCGAGTCGCGCCCGGAACGCGGTCCACGAAGCGAGCACCGCCGCGGAGGCGATGGAGAGCTTCTGGACCTGGTGGGACGGGACGACGAGCTAATCCGGGCGACCTTTCTGCATCTATCGGGAGCGCATGGTACGGTGGGAGACCAGTTCCGAGGTTCATGGATGGCCGAGATCGGGTACCGGCTGATAAGGGCACGCGAAGCCCGCGGCCTCACCCTCGAAGACGCAGAACGCGACACGCGGATCTCCCGGCGATACCTGGAAGCGCTCGAATCCGAGCAATTCGAGGTGATCCCGGCGCCGGTCTATGCGCGCGGGTTTCTCCGATCCTACTCGCAGTACCTCGGCATGGACCCCGGCGAGATGCTCGCACTCTTCCCGCGCGAAGGGGACGCTCCCGGCTCCTCAAACGGCGTAGTGACGAAGCCTAGCCTCGATACGCCCGTGCCCGCGACCAGTGCCTCGCGGCCGAACTGGCGCCGCCCGCCCCGGTTTGACGGTGGCCCACAGTCTGCCCGAAACGGCGAACAATCGCGCCCGCGCCGGCGAGAGGCGCCCCCTCCTGTGCGCGGGGGTGGGGCGACGCTTGCGCCCCCGCGGCCCCGTCCCCAGGGCGCTGAACCCGCCCCGGAAGACGGTGAATACGTCATCGGCGCGCCGCCCGCCCAGGCCCCGGCGGAAACCCGGAGGCGGCCTGCCGTCCGCCCCGGCCACGAGGTGGCAGCGGTCGAATCAGAACCGATGATCGGCCAGCCGGTGGCCGGGGCGGCGCGCCGCCTGACTCCCGGAGGCAGCGGCAACAACCGGGCGATGGTCGTGATCGGGATAGCCGTGGCTGCCATCGCCTTTGTGGTGCTCGTCGCGTTCCTCGTTGCCAGCCTTGGCGGCGATAGTGGCGGTACCGGAGCAACGCGGACGGCAACCCCCGCCGCCGGTTCTTCCGGTGCTGCGAGCGGCTCCGCGACGACAGCAGCCGCCGGCGCGACATCGAGCGCCCCTCGCCAGGGGGTCGTCCCGCCCGTTATCGACCTCACCGAGGAGCGCGCGCGCTCAGCGATCAAGGACGCCGGGTTCCAGGTTGAAGTAATCAAGGAGAAGAGCGCTCGGACGAAAGGGACCGTCACCAGCCAGGCGCCGGACAAGGGCACCGCCCTCGCGCCGGGCTCGACCGTCACCATTTCCGTGAGCGACGGCCCCTGATGGCAAAGCCGCAGACCTACCACCTGGTCACCCTCGGTTGTCCGAAGAACGATGTCGATTCAGAACACCTCGAACGCCTGCTCACTGGCGGCGAGTTGCTTCCCGTGCTTCAGCCCGAATCGGCCGATGCCGTGATCGTGAACACGTGCGGGTTCATCGAGCAGAGCCAGGCCCAGTCAATGGAGGCTGTCGCTGCCCTCGTCGCGAACAAGCGGCCGGGACAGACGCTGATCGTCGCCGGCTGCATGACCCAGCTCTATGGCGCAAAGGTCCGCGAACAGTTCGCAGGCGTCGACCACATCTTCGGCGTGGGCCAGTGGCAGGAGGTCGCCCGGCTCCTCAGCGTCGATGTCGACGCGGTGTTCGATATCCCGGAGAACGGGGCGCGAGTGAAGGGCCCAAGCGCCTACCTGAAAATCTCGGACGGCTGCGACGCTCCCTGCACCTTCTGCGTCATCCCCCGGATCAAGGGCGGCCTGCGCTCGGCCCCGGCCGGGATGCTCGTGAAGGAAGCGCAGCGGCTCGTGGCCGCGGGAGCGAAGGAACTCGTCCTGGTTGCGCAGGATTCCACCGCCTGGGGCGAAGACCTCGGCCTGCCGGTCGCCTCCGGGC
>JAYUAG010000184.1:0-5135 GCA_043741475.1 Thermoflexaceae bacterium
CCACTCCACGACCTCGCGGCCGACGTCCGGGCCCCAATCGACTTCGGGATGGCGGTTCTCTTCGGTGATTCCAGCAACGAGTTCCGCAAGCGTCGGGACCTCGTCCGTGCACACGCGCTCGATGACAATCGCGCCGCTTTCAACGCGAAGGAGGATCGCGGACTCTTCCCGCACGCCAATTTCGCGCGCCAGGCTCCTCGGGATCCGTACCGCGAGGCTGTTTCCCCAGCGCTTGACTTTCGTGGGCTCCATCGCGACCTCCGTGTCTACAATGACTATACGCGACGAATTGAGTTGCGTGCTGGACCTTGTGTATTGACGGCGTTTCATGCGAGCCACAGAATCGTCACATGACATCGAATTCGGAACGCGTCACCATCGCTGAAGGTGGCCGGGTCGTGATTCCCGCCCGGTTCCGCCGCGCGCTCGGGCTCTGCACCGGCGACAGGGTCATCATGCGGCTCGAAGGAGAGGAACTGCGCGTTCACACGGTCCGGCAGGGCATTCGATACGCGCAGGCCCGCGTGGCCCAGTACATCACTTCGGACGGAACGCTTGTAGACCAGTTCATCGCTGACCGGCATGCCGAAGCGGAACGTGAATAACGGCGCTCTCGACGCGTCCGCTATCCTCGCCGTCGTATTCGACGAGCCCGGGGCGCCTTTGGCCCAGGCCGCTATCGAATCGGGAGCGACCGCGATCAGCGCCGTAAACATGAGCGAGGTGATTGCCCGGATGCTTCTGCGTGGCATGCCTGCCGAGGAGATCCGGCTGACGCTCGAAGACCTTTCCCTCGACGTCCATCCGTTCGACGCGGCCGCCGCCTACTCAGCGGCCGCTCTTGCGCCGGTCACCCGGGTCATCGGTCTGTCTTTCGGCGACCGCGCCTGTCTTGCTCTCGCTGCGTCCCTACACGTCCCCGCGATCACCGCGGACCGTGCCTGGGCGCGGGCGCCGCTCGGCGTCGAGGTGATCCTGATCAGGTAGCCGCGCCCGAGTGGACAGCGCCCACTGGACAGTACAGCGCGTTCGGTTCGATCTCGAAGACGCGGTTGAAACGCGCGCGGAAGTTCTCCATCGCCGCTGTCGCCGCCAGTTCCACGAGCTGGGCGTCGTCGAAGTGTGCGCGCGCTGTCGAAGAGGTCTTGCGAGACCGTCACCGGTGTGGCCGTCTGGGCGTCGGCGATTTCGAGGGCGACGCGCTCTGCCTCGGCGAAGAGCGGGCTCGTCCCGAACTCGGCGAGCGCGGCGATCTTCTCATCCGAAAGCGCCTGCGGTGCTGCCGCCGGCAGCGTTGATGTCCACTCAGAAGGGGCGCCCGACCACCATCGCAACACGCACGCAGACGAGCGCCCGCAGTTCCGCGCTCAGCACGCCATCCTTCGCGACCGCGCGGCCGAGCTGGCGGGCCGCGATGAGGATAGTCGGCCGCCGGGCTAACACGCCGGTTGGGTTGAGCACGAGCCCGAAGGCGGCCATATCCTGGTCGTAGCTCTGCCACGTATCAGGGTGGGCTTCCTCGCGGGAAAGGCTGGGGATGCGCGTCATCGATGAACCCCGATTGTGGGCGCCCGGTTCATTCCGGTCGCCAGAGTGTGCGGACATCATAGCGGCGGATGGTCTTGTCTTTGGTCACCAGGGGAATCCCTTCGACGCGCGCCTGGGCTATCAGCAGCCGATCGAAAGGATCGCCATGGATCGGAGGCAGTTTGGCGATCTCCAGCGCGTGTGCCCGATTGACCGGCAGCTCGTGGAGACCAAGCGCGAACATCTGCTCGTCGAAGAACTCATTCAAGTCCCGCCTCGTGCCGATGATGCCCCGTGCCACTTTGATTGCCACCTCCCAGCAGACGACGCTGCTGAGGAGAAGGTCGCTGTCCGGCCGCGCCAGAATTCGCCGCAATGCGGCCGGCAATTCGTCCGGCATCATCGCAAGCCAGACCAGCGTATGAGTGTCGAGCAGGAACCGGTTCACAGGTCGTCGTCGGTCGGAAAGATCGGGCCATCCTCGAACTCCGCGATCTCTTCGTCGCTCATCGGGTCATCCCAGCCCGGCTGGAGGACGAGCGACCCCGCAGCGGTCCCGAACTGGCGCGGCTGAGGCGCGTCGGCCCGCACGAGCTTGGCGATCCGCTTGCCCGCCCGCGCGATATACACCTCTTCTCCCGCCTCAACCTGGGCGAGGAGCCGTGAGAGGTGCGTCTTGGCCTCGTGCGTGTTGACCATCGTTGCCATGGAGTCACCATAGGGCACACGGGCTTACTTAGTCAACTGAACTAACCACGCGTCGCTACGGCGCCAGGATGACCCGCCCGAACTGCTGCCGGCTCTCGATGTAGCGGTGCGCCGCCTCCGCTTCCTTGAGCGGAAACACGCGGTCGATCGCCATGCGCAGCTCGCCGCTGGCAACCCGTCCGATCAACCGCTCCACCATCCCGCGCGCGCGCTCGGGCATTGCCGCGAACTCGGCGCCCAGGAACACGCCGGTGATCGAGCCGTTCTTCTGCATGATCGGCCAGATCGCGGGCGTCCCGTCTTCTCGGCCGGCGTTGCCCACCCAGCTCACGCGCCCGCGGTACGCCATCGCAGCGATGCTCGCCTCGAGTGTTGTGCCTCCGACGGAGTCGACCACGAGGTCAGCGCCGTGACCCTTCGTGATGCGCATCGTCTCTGCTGCGAGGTTTTGGGTGCGATAGTTGATTCCGTGGTCCATGCCGTAGTCCGCGATCCTCGCAAGGCGGTCGTCGCTGGAGGCGGTCGCGATCACGGTGGCGCCCGCGGCCTTCGCGAGCTGCACAGCGGCGAGGCCAACGCCGCTCGCCCCCGCCTGGATCAGTACCGTCTCGCCCGCCTGCAGGTGGCCGAATTCGAAGAGGCAGTCGTCGGCCGTGCCGAACTCGATCGGGATCGAGGCGGCGACGTTGATGTCCATCGCGGCGGGCAAGGCGTATGCGGAGCGGGCCGGCACACTCAAAAGCTCGGCGTGAGAGCCGTTGCCAGTCGTAGCGACCACCTTCTGGCCCACCGTGAAGCCGGTGACGCCGTCACCCACAGCCTTCACCGTCCCCGCCGCCTGGTAGCCGACGATGTGTGGCCTGGACGCGAGTTCGCCGCCCTGGCGGTGGAGCACGTCCCCTCCCTGGATGCCGACCGCCTGGACCTGGATGAGAAGGCCACCCGGCCGCACGACCGCGTCGGGCACTTCTTCGTAGCGAAAGACCTCGGGGCCTCCCGTTGTGTAGTAAACAGCGGCTTTCATGTAGTCCTCCCTTGGGAGAGGTCATTCTACGCGGTCCATGGTGCGGAATGACTACCGCCGGCGGCTGCGAACGACTGCTCCCCGCTCGCCCGCGAAGTCCGGAGAGGGGGAGCAGGGCGTCAGGCGCCTGCGGTGCGGAGGAAGCCGGCCTGTTGAAGGACGCCGAGTAACCGGTCGCGGCCGACCACACCCACCACCCGGCCCCGGTCCACCACCGGCGTGTGCGTGAGTTCCGCGTTTTCCATCGCCATGAGCACCTCGGAGGCCAAGTCGCCCGGGCCGAAGGCCTGGAGGCGGTCGCTCGGCACCATCGCGAGGCCGGCGGTCAAGGAGTCCCATTTCGATTCCGGTATCTTTGCGATCTGATAGCCGCTGAGGATGCCGACGAGCTTCCCCTGATCTTCGACAAAGTAGGTGATGCGCGGGTTGATTTCGAGCACTCCCCGCGCCAGCGCTCCCAGTGGGGCGCTGCGGTCCACGACCGGCAAGTCCGTCGTCATCAGGTCCGAGGCGTGGTAGCGATCGAGGATGCGGATTGCCCGCGCCTGCACCAGTGATTGGCGGGCCGCGTTTTCGAGGAACAGGCCCACGATGATAATCATGGGACCGTTGAAGAAGCGAAGGCTGTCATTGTTGCGGCCAATGATGCCGCCGATCGCCAGCAGGCCGATCGTCATCAACGACCACGCGAACGCCCGCCCGATCCAGGCCGCAATCTCCGTGGCGCGATGCTGGTTACCCGTAAACAGCCAGATGATCGAGCGGAACGCCCGGCCGCCGTCCATGGGGAAGGCGGGGATCATGTTGAAGATGGCGACGACGATGTTCGTGAGGCCGAGCCAGAGCAACACGACATCGACGGCGCGGTCGTTCTGTGCGCCGATTAGCCAGCGCGCAAAGAGGAAGAGCGCAGCCGCTGCGACGCTGGCCAACGGGCCCGCTATCGCGAGCGCGAGTTCGGCGATTGGCCTGCGTGCCTCGCGCGTGATCTGCGCCACCCCACCGAAGATGAAGAGCGTGATGTTGCGCACGGGGATGTTCTGAGCGCGCGCCACGGCGCTGTGGGCCAGTTCGTGCGCGATCAGGCTAACGAAGAAGAGTAGTACCGAGACCGCTGCCATGAGGAAATAGGTCAGGCTGCTCCGCCCCGCGAGTTCATCGGGGAAGACCTGGATCGCGAGGATCCCGGTTACGCCCGCGAAAAGGAGAAACCAACTCGGATGGACCAGGATGGGGATGTCGAAGATCGTTGCAATGCGAAGACTGCGCATGCCGGGAGTGTACACGTCTCGCGGTTCAGGGAGCGGGAGGATGGCCCGTGGGCGATTGGCCATTGGCCGTCAGCCATGGGCGCGCCCCGCTACCATCGCCAGCGAGCCCTCCGGATGCGCGAGGCAGCGGCGCTCCGTATGCTTCGCCGCAATCCGCCAACGGCCAATGGCCAACGGCCCCGACCAAATATGAACGCGCCGCTCTCAGCGATGTTCCGCTACAACCAGTGGGCGAACGCGCGCCTGCTCGAAGCTTGCGCGGCCCTCACGCCGGAACAACTCGACGCCCAGGTCGCCGGGACGTTCGGCTCCATCCGTCGCATTCTCGTCCACGGTGTCGGCAGCCAGGACGTGTTTCTCTGGCGAATGGATTCCGCCAACACTGAACTGGAAGAGCGAGCAAAAGCACTCCGCGGCCCCTGGTGGGAATTCGGCGTGCTCCAGCGGGTGAGCGAGCGGAGTAGCGCCGAACTGCTCGCTGTGGCAGGGGCGCTCGAAGCCGACATCGACGTGGCATTGCCGCCGCGGGAAGGCGAAGTCCTGATTGTGCCGAAGAGCTTCGTCCTGCTTCATGCGCTCTACCACGGCATCGAGCACCGTGGACA
>JAYUAG010000185.1:0-2115 GCA_043741475.1 Thermoflexaceae bacterium
ACCTTCATGGGCGTTCTCCAAAGATCGCCCGGCCGACCCGGACGTATGTGGCGCCCTCTTCGATCGCCACTTCGAAATCGTCCGACATCCCCATCGAAAGCTGCGGCAGCGAGTGGCGTTCCGCGAGTTCGCGCAGCTGTCGAAATACCGGCCGGGCAAACTCGGCATGGTCTGTCTGCGGCGCCACGGTCATCAGGCCCTCGACCAGCACGTTCGGGGTTCTTGACGCGAGATTTAGGAGTCGCGCCAGGTCCGGCGGCGCGACCCCAAACTTCGATGATTCGCCGGAAACATTCACTTCGAGCATCACCCGCTGCGACCCTTCGGCTAACCGCCCCACAGTCTCAACCAGCCGTTCAGAGTCGATGCCGTGAAGTATAGCGAACCGTCCGGCGATAAACTGTACTTTGTTCGTCTGGAGGTGTCCGATGAGGTGCCAGGAGGGAGCTGGGCCATCGCCAGACCAGAGGTCGCGAACGGCGTCGATCTTGTCGAGGGCCTCTTGCACACGGTTCTCCCCGAAATCGCGAATTCCTGACTGGAGCGTAGCCAACACAGAATCGGCTGGCAACGTTTTGGTGACGGCGATCAACGTCACTTCGCCGGGCTGGCGGCCGGCGCGCTGACACGCCAGTAAGATGCGCTCGCGAACACCGTCGATTCGGTTGGCGACGCCTGAGACGTGGACGGTGCTCACCATTTCGTGAAGTCCGGTGGGTGTTTTGCTTCCCACACGGCCCGGGCAACCAGCGCGAGCACGAGGATCCCGACCACCGCCAGGCCCGCCAGCTTGCTAAGGACGAAAAGGAAGGCCAGTGCTACCAGCGCAAAGATGCCGCCGAACATTATCGCCACAGGAATCGCGAGTACGCGAAACACCGCGAGGATGATCGTCAGTGTCTCTTTGAAGCCGCCGGACGAATCATCTTCAGGCGGCTGGCCCGAGCCGTAGTAGAAGCTCATGAGTGGAGTATACCGGGGGTACCGGTCAGGGAGTCGCGACGCCGCAAACTAAATAGGCTGCCAATGCAGCGTCATCGACGTTGGGGCTTAGCGCCATGTTGCGGCATAGTCTCATCGGGCGAGGCGCCGACTCCAAAGATGCAGCGCTCTCGCCCGTCTGCGGGTGGCGCGGTTTACGCCGCGTCACCCCGCCTGACTACTTCTTGCCCTTTTGGACTTGAGTCAGCGCACTAGCTGCAGCGCTTTTTTCGACTTTCGTCGACTTGGGGTTCGCCAGGACCTTCCCGGCAGCACTCGCCGCCTTGCGTCCTGTTGTCTCGTTCGCCATCTCTCTCACCTCCTTCCCCTTGAAATGAGCAAGGCGGGATCCCGGTTGGAATCCCGCCTTGCTGCGTCAATCAGCGGCCGGTCCCTATCCGCACTTGTTGTAGAAACAGTTGTGGCAGGCCAGGCAGCCCTCCGTGTAGTAGAGGACCGACCCGCACTCAGGGCAGCCGACACCGCTGGCTACCGCGTCCGAATACTTCTTCGCAGCGATGCTGGTGTTCGTACTCGCGACCACTTGATCGACCGGGATGAGCGTTGGCTGGATCGCCGCGTTGCCCGGATCGAACTTCAACTCCAGCCAGCGGAAAACGTAATCGACGATGCTCGTGGCGATCGGGATCTGCTTGTTGCCGGTCGGGCCGCTCGGTTCGAAGCGGGTGTTCCGCAGCTTCGAGGCGAGCTCGTTAAGCGGCACGCCGTACTGCAGCGAGTAGCTCGTGAGCATCGCCACGGTGTCCATCAATCCGCTTACGGTGGAGCCCTGCTTGTTGACGTTGATGAAGACTTCGCCAGGGGTGCCGTCGTCGAACAGGCCGACGGTCATGTAGCCTTCCTGTTCGCCCACCCGGAACTTGTGGGTGATCGCCTGGCGCTCATCGGGGAGCCTGCGGCGTACCGGGCCCATGTGTTGCGTAAGGAGCACCTGGGCGGCTTCGACGGCCTTCTCACCGTCGCTCTTGTCGGCGTGCTTCAGCACCTGGAGGTCGCGTGAGCCATCGCGGTAGATCGTGATGCCCTTACAGCCCGTCCGATACGCCAGCTCGTACGCCGTGCGGACATCATCGACAGTCGCGGTGTTGGGGAAGTTGATCGTCTTCGAAACGG